>NZ_JBHTVQ010000012.1:0-120418 GCF_042792855.1 Streptomyces sp. NPDC056600 | reverse complement strand
GAACGGCCCCGCCGCTGTCCGCGGCGGGGCCGTTCTCGTCGTGCCGGAGCGTGCCGGAGCACTACCGCAGGAAGCCGAGGTCGCCCTCCGCGGCCGGGGCCTCCGCGTCGTCCGTCGGACGGCCCGGGCGGGGGTCGGCCGTCGTCTCGTCGTCGGTCGGCCGGCCCGGCTCGGAGGGCTGCTCCGTGGTGGGCGTCTCGGTCGGCGTCTCGGTGACCGTCTCGCTCGGGGTCGGGGACGGGGTCTCGGTCGGCGTCTCGCTCGGGGTGGGCGAGGGCGTCGCGGTCGGCGTGGGGGCGACCGCCGCGCCCTGGTCGGTGCGCAGGTCGAACCGCGCGGAGCCGTCGGTCACGCCGAAGGTGTAGTCGGCCCAGATCTGCGCCGGGTAGCCGCCGCCGTTGATCCGTCCCTTGCCCGGGATGAGTCCGGTGGCCCCGCTGAGCGACGTGTGCTCGTTGGTCTTCGGGTCCTCGCCGAACAGGCCGACCGAAGTGACCAGGTCCGGGGTGTAGCCGACGAACCAGGCCGACCGGTTGCCGTCGGAGGTGCCCGTCTTGCCCGCCACCTGCTGGCCGGCGCGCGCCGGGTTGTCCCGCACCGAGGTGCGGGCGGTGCCGTCGTCGACCACGCCGGTCAGGACCGAGGTGACGGTGTCGGCGGTGTTGCGGGTGAGGACCCGCTCGCCGACGGCGTCGGGCATCTCCACCGTGGTGCCGCCCTGCTCCGCCTTCTTGACCAGGGTCGGGGTGACCTCCAGGCCGTGGCGGGCGAGCGTCGCGTAGGCCCCGGCCATCTCCAGCGGGCTCGCGCCCATGGAGCCCAGCGTGTACGCGGGCAGCGGCTTGAGCTTCTCGGTGTTCATGCCCACCCGGCCGGCGGTCTCCAGCACCTCGTCCATGCCGACGTCCACGCCCATCTGGGCGAACACGGAGTTGACCGACTTGTTCATCGCGGTCTGCACGGGGATGTCGCCGTAGTCGACGTCGTCCTCGTTCGGCGGCGCGAAGGCGATGTCGCTGCCGACGACGGGCCGCTTGCTGGTGCCGTCGTAGATCGTGTTGGCGGTGATCTGCTGGGCGTCCTGGGTGGTCGCGCCCCGCTCCAGCGCCGCCGCGAAGATCATCGGCTTGAAGGTCGACGCGGGCTGGTAGTCGGTGCGGGTGGCGTTGCTGAAGTAGTGCTCCAGGTAGTCCTGGCCGCCGTAGAGCGCCACGATCCGTCCGGTCCTCGGGTCCACGGAGACCGCGCCGGCCTGGACGGCGGCGTCGACCTTGCGCTCCTTGGGGTCCAGCTTGCCGGTGAGCTGCCGCTTGACGGCCTTCTCCAGCGCCTGCTGCTTCTTGGGGTCGACGTTGAGCGTGACGTCCCAGCCCTGGCCCTCGACCTTGGCCTCGGCCTCGGCGGCGGAGATGCCCTCGGTCGCCATCAGCTGCCGCTGGAGCTCCTTGTTGGCCAGCTGCACCAGGTAGCCGGACTGGCCCTGGAGGCCGGCCGCGGGGCGCGGCTCCTTGGGCACCGGGAACTTCATGCCCGCGCGGTCGGAGGCGCCGAGCCACTTCATCTCGACCATGTTGTCGAGCGTGTAGTTCCAGCGGTCCTCGGCGAGCCGCTTGCCGGTCTTGGAGGCGATCGCCCAGTCGTACTGGTTGGGCGCCTGCAGCAGCGCGGCGAGGTAGGCGCCCTGCCGGACGGTGAGGTCCTTGGCGTCGACGCGGTAGTAGGCCTGGGCGGCGGCCTGGATGCCGTAGGCGCCGCGGCCGTAGTAGCTGGTGTTGAGGTACCCGGCGAGGATCTCGTCCTTGCTCATCTGCCGGTCCACCTTCAGCGCGATGACGACCTCCCGCATCTTGCGGGTGACGGTCTGGTCCTGCGTGAGGTAGTAGTTCTTCACGTACTGCTGGGTGATCGTCGAGCCGCCCTGCTTGCCCTTGCCCTGCGCGGTGTTCAGCAGACCGCGCAGGGTGCCCTTGATGTCGACGCCGGGGTCCTTGTAGAAGGTCTTGTTCTCGGCGGCGACGAAGGCGTGCTGGACCGGCTCGGGCACCACGTCGATGTCGACGACGTCCCGGTTGACCTCGCCGCGCTGGGCGAGGACCTTGCCGTTGCTGTAGCGGTAGACGTTGCTCTGGCTCTCCGCCAGGGCGTTGCCCTCGTCCGGGACGTCCACCAGCAGGTACAGGGCTATCAGGGAGCCGATGCCGAGCAGGCAGACGCCGAGGAACGTGCCGAGCAGCTTCCGCCAGGTGAAGAACCTGCGTATGCCCCGTGGTCGGCGCGCACGTCGTAGATCAGCTCGCCCCATGGTCCTCTTTCGCCCCGCTTCGCGTCGTTCGTCGTCCTGGCCCCGGCGGTCCCCGGTGGCACGGCCAGTCCCGAAAGGTACCCCGCACCCTGTGACAAAGGGGTGTCGATCCGGTCTTTTGGGGACGTGAGAATCAGCACCCGAATCTTTCAACTTCCACCGTTCCTGACGTCCCATGTGGCCGAACGGTTGCCCCGGCGGGGCCGGGGAGGGTTTCCCGACGGTGAAAAAGTGATATCACTTAGATAGAACATCAGCCGTCGCCGTTCGGCGACGCATTCACGAAACGGGGGCTCCCATGTCCGATCCCGCCGGTCACGGCACTCCTCCTCCCGCCTCGCCGTCGTTCGGCTCGGTCGACGTGCCCGACATGCCCCGGCCCGGCGTCCGGGAGTTCCCGGCCCGCTCGCTCGGCGGCGGCCTGGCGCTGCTGCTGGGTCTGCTCGGCGTGCTGGTCGCGGCCGGCCTGGGCTACCTGGGCGCCGAGAGCGCCTCCGGCGGCGCCCAGGCCGCGCTGATCGTGGTCGCGCTGCTGCTGGCCCTGCTCTCGCTGGCCGCGATGGCCGGGCTGAACATGGTCGCCCCCGGCGAGGCGCGGGTCGTCCAGCTCTTCGGCCGCTACCGCGGCACGGTCCGTGAGGACGGCCTGCGCTGGGTGAACCCGCTCACCACCCGCTCCCGGATCTCCACCCGGGTGCGCAACCACGAGACCGCCGTCCTCAAGGTCAACGACGCCTACGGCAACCCGATCGAGCTCGCCGCCGTGGTCGTCTGGCGGGTCGAGGACACCGCGCAGGCCCGGTTCGAGGTGGACGACTTCCTGGAGTTCGTCTCCACGCAGACCGAGGCGGCCGTCCGGCACATCGCGATCGAGTACCCCTACGACGCGCACGGCGAGAACGAGCTCTCGCTGCGCGGCAACGCCGAGGAGATCACCGAGAAGCTGGCCCTGGAGCTGCACGCGCGGGTCGAGGCGGCGGGCGTCCAGATCATCGAGTCCCGCTTCACGCACCTCGCCTACGCGCCGGAGATCGCCTCCGCGATGCTCCAGCGGCAGCAGGCCGGCGCGGTGGTCGCGGCCCGGCGGCAGATCGTCGACGGCGCGGTCGGCATGGTCGAGTCGGCGCTCGCCCGGATCGCCGAGCAGGACATCGTGGAGCTCGACGAGGAGCGCAAGGCCGCGATGGTCTCCAACCTGATGGTCGTCCTGTGCGGCCACGGCTCCGTGCAGCCGGTGCTCAACACGGGGACCCTGTACCAGTGAGCGAAGGCGACGACGAGCGTCCGCCGGAGCCGCCCGGAGCCGCCCCCGAGGAGTCCGGCTCCGGGGACCGGCCTCCGGCGCGGCGCCGGCGGACCGCCGAGCGCAAGCAGGTCCTGCTGCGGCTCGACCCGCTGGTGCACGACGCGCTGGCGCGGTGGGCGGGCGAGGAGCTGCGGTCCGCCAACGCACAGATCGAGTTCCTGCTGCGCCGCGCGCTGGCGGAGGCGGGCCGGCTGCCGAAGGGCGCCGGACCGATGCCCCGGCGGGGGCGGCCGCGCGGGGAGTGACCGCGGCCGCCGCCGTCCGGGGCGGCGGTCAGAGGCCGTGCTCGCGCACGACGCGGCGGGTCTGGGCGAAGAGCATGCCGACGTTGACCGCCTTGCGGCAGACGACGACGGCGACCACGTCCTGCTGCTCGGTCATCCTCACGAACAGATGGGTGAGGTTGTCGCTGTTGACCAGGATCTCCTGGAAGAAGTGGTTGTCGCTCTGGACTCCGCGGCGCTCCTTGAAGATGTCCTCGATCATCACCACGGTGCGGCCCTGGAAGAGGTCCAGGGTGGCGCCGGCCAGCAGGTCCAGGACCTCCGGCGGGTGGTTGTCGATGGTCTCGTAGGCCAGCAGCATGCCGGTCGCCATGTCGACGACGCCGGACGCGACGCATTCGGGTGCCTCGTTGCGCAGGGTCTTGACCAGGCCCATCACCTGGTCCGAGAAGCCTGCCGTCATTCTGGTGGTCATGCTGTTCCGTCACATCCTCGCGCTGGTGGAATGGCTGGTGCGGGTGGTGCCGGTGAGGATCGACTCGATCCGGTCGACGGCGGGCAGCACCGCCGCGTTCAGGCGGTCGACGTCCACCCCCTCGTCCCCGAGCACGACCATCAGGGCCGTGTCCCCCACGGCGTAGAAGGCCGCGCAGCCGTGGCTGCCGTAGGTCACCGTGCGGCGGAGCACGCCGCGGTCGGTGGCGTCGGTGGTGCGGCGGGCGAGGCCGAGGCCCGCGGCCGCGAGGGCGGCGAGGCCCTCCGGCTCGATCGACGCGGCGGTGTCCGCCGCGATCAGCAGTCCGTCGGCGGCGGCCACCGCCGTGTCGGTGATGCCGGTCACCTGCCGGCGCAGGTCCTGCATCTCCCTGGCCAACGCCTCGTGGTCCATGCCCGCTCCCCTTGTCCCCGTTGCCGGTGGTCGTCGTCTCGCGTCTCGTCATCGCGGGGGTTCGTCACCCATGCGGAAGAACCCCTTCCAGCCCGTCCCGCGGGCGCCGCGGCCCATGGCCTCGGTGATCCCGCTGGCCCCGGGCCTGCGCCGCGGCAGCCCCTGGGACGGGGCCGCGGGGTCCGCCCGGGCGCGCACCCCCGACGGCTCGGTGACCGGCGCCAGCGTCACCACGCCCTGCCACCCGGGCCCGCCGCCGTCCCCGTCGCCCTCCCCCGGGGTCCCGCCGCCGCCGCCCACCGGTCCCGGGGCCCACGGTGGCCCGGCCGTGCCCTCGCCGCCCGGACCGGGCTGCCTCGCGTCGCCCGTCGCACCGGCGGCCGTGGGGGATCCGCCGGGGCCCGGGCCCGAAGCCGCGACCGGGGCGAGGTCCGTGGACGGGACCGGAGCGACACCCGCGGACGGCGCCGGGGCGACGCCCGCGGGCGCGACCGGGGCGGCACCCGTGGGCGGCAACTGGACGCGGGGCAGGACGCCCAGGCCGGGGAGGGGCCCGACGCGGACCGGGGCCGGGCCGCCGGGGCAGTGCAGGAGGCGTTCCTCGAGGAGGCGGGCCACCTCCACGGTGACCACGAAGACCCCGCGGCCCAGCCGGAAGGCCAGGTCCCGCGCGGTGCTGCGGCCGTCGGCGGCGGCCAGGACCTCACGACGCAGCGGGGTGAGGAGCCGTTCGCGCAGGGCCGCCTCGACCCCGGCCGTCACCGCCGGGGTCTCGCGTTCGGGGCGGACCGGACAGGCCATGCCGTCCAGGGCGGTCAGCTTGCGCACCGCCTCCTGGAGCAGCCGGCCGGCCGTCTCCCCCACCCCCACCGGAGCCACCGGCTCCGCCGCGCCCTCCCCACGGGCGTACCGCTCGCACTCCTCCACCCGCCCCGCCACCATCGCGAACGCCGCGTCCTGCAGCGCCAGCATGCAGACCACCCGCAGCTGGGCCGCCCCCACGCATCCGTCCGCGACGAGCTCGTCCTCCGGCCAGCGCCGTCCGCCGGAGCTGCGCACCAGCTCCGTCCAGCGCTCGCCGGTGATCCGGCCGGACCGCAGCAGCAGCGCCTCCGGGCCGGGCGCACCGGGGCTCTCCACCCCGACGACCAGTCCGCCGCGCAGGTGGAAGCTGCCGCCGGGCCTGCCCTGCACCCGCAGCTCCCCGGTGAACTCCTCGCGTCCGCACCCCGCGAGGGACCGGGAGAGCCGCTCGTAGCCGGCCCGGTCGAGCGATCCGCGCGCGCCGCCGTCCAGCACCCCGTCCAGAACGCCCGTCATCACACCCCCGACCCGATCCGCCGTCGCACATCTGCCTGACACGTCGCCCTGAGGGGGCAATGTCTACAGCGGCCCGGCGCGTACCGGCCGCATGCGACCGAAGCTGTCGCCAGGTGACGCGAGATGACCGCTCACGCCAGTCGAGACCCGTCATGCTTCGCTCATCCGACCGATCGAGGACCGGAAACTTCACACCACCCCCACGGCACACCGGCGCCCCGAAATCCGTGAGTTGGCCTATTTCCGGAAACGCCCCCGTCTGTGCCACGATCACGGGGAACGTCCACCCCCGCGCAAGGGAGAGCCCGTGCTCACTGTCGGTGACAAGTTCCCTGAATTCGAACTCACCGCCTGCGTCTCGCTGGAGAAGGGCAGGGAGTTCCAGCGGATCGACCACAAGACCTACGAGGGTCAGTGGAAGGTCGTCTTCTCCTACCCGAAGGACTTCACCTTCGTCTGCCCGACCGAGATCGCCGCCTTCGCCCGGCTGAACGAGGAGTTCACCGACCGCGACGCCGTGGTGCTCGGCTTCTCCGGCGACTCGGAGTTCGTCCACCACGCCTGGCGCAAGGACCACCCCGACCTGCGCGAACTGCCCTTCCCGCTGCTCGCCGACCCCCGGCACGAGCTGATGCGGGCGCTCGGCATCGAGGACGAGGACGGGTACGCGCAGCGGGCGGTCTTCGTCGTCGACCCCCACAACGACATCCAGTTCACGATGGTGACCGCCGGCTCCGTGGGCCGGAATCCGCAGGAGGTGCTCCGCGTGCTGGACGCCCTGCAGACCGACGAGCTCTGCCCCTGCAACTGGAACAAGGGCGAGGCCACCCTTGACGCGGACGCCCTGCTGGCGGGTGTGTGACCGATGGCGCTCGCGGAACTGAAGTCGGCCATACCGGACTACGCCAAGGACCTGCGGCTCAACCTGGGCACGGTGATCGGCAACTCGCTGCTGCCCGCCCAGGCGTTGTGGGGGACGGTGCTGGCCTGCGCCATCGCCTCGCGCTCACCGCTCGTGCTGCGTGAGCTGGAGCCGGAGGCGCGGGAGAACCTGAAGCCGGAGGCCTACCGGGCGGCGAAGACGGCCGCGGCCATCATGGCCATGAACAACGTCTTCTACCGCACCCGGCACCTGCTCTCCGATCCGGAGTACGGCTCGCTGCGCGCCGGGCTGCGGATGAACGTCCTCGGCGACCCCGGCGTGGACCGGGCGGACTTCGAGCTGTGGGCGTTCGCGGTGTCCGCGGTGAACGCCTGCGGCGCGTGCCTGGACTCGCACGAGCACAAGCTCCGCGAGGCGGGGGTCTCCCGCGAGGTGGTGCAGGAAGCGACCAAGATCGCGGCGGTCCTCCAGGCGGTGGCCGTCACGCTCGACGCCGAGGCCGTGATGTCGTCCTCCTGACGCCTCCCCCGCGCGGGCGGGACACATGCGTGAGGGGTGGACGCCGCACGGCACCCACCCCTCACCCGTTCCCAGCCGTCAGGCCCTGCCGTAGTCCCCGGTCAGGGAGCCACCGTCGACCCGGCGGACGGTCCGCTCGCCCGGTGGGCGTGCCGGTGCAGGTACGAGACGACCGTGTTCAGCACGGCGACCAGCGGGACGGCCACCACCGCGCCGCCGATGCCGGCGATCATGCCGCCGGCGGACACGGAGAGCACCACGGCCAGCGGATGCACCCGCACCGCGCGGCCGAGGATGAACGGCTGAAGGATGTGGCCCTCGATCTGCTGCACCGCCAGCACCACCAGCAGCGTCATCACCGCGACGAACACGCCCTGGGTCACCAGGGCGACCAGCACCGCCAGCGCCCCGGAGACGAAGGCGCCGACCAGCGGGATGAAGGCGAAGAGGAAGATGACGACGGCCAGCGGCACCGCCATCGGCACGTCGAGGAAGTAGATGCCCAGGCCGATGAAGACGGCGTCGATCAGCGCCACCACCACGGTGCCCCGCACGTAGGCGGTGAGCGTCCGCCAGGCCATCGGGCCGGCGCCCGCGACGCCCGAACGGGCCGCCGCCGGGACCAGCTTCAGCGTCCAGCCCCAGATCTTCCGGCCGTCGTGCAGCAGGAACAGCGTGCAGAAGATCATCAGCAGCAGCATGGTGAGCGCCTCGACGACCACCGTGACGCCCTCGAGGCCGGCCGAGGTGAGGGACTCGGTGTTGGAGCCGACCGCCTCGCGGAGGTTCTCCGCGATGCCGTTGATCTGGTCCTCGGTCACGTGGAACGGGGAGTTGAGCAGCCACCGCCGCAGGTCGTCGATGCCGCCCTGGACCTGCTGGGAGAGGTTGTCGGCGTTCTCCATGATCTGCCAGGTCACGAACCAGCCCATCAGGCCCAGCACCGCGAAGCCGAACACGGCGGTGAGCGCGGTGGCGGCGCCGCGCGGCAGCCCGTTGCGGATCAGGCGGGCGGCGAGCGGCTGGAGCAGCGCGGTGACCAGCAGGGCGCCGGCGAAGGAGAGCACGATCAGCCGGACGGAGCTGATCACCCGCATCAGCACCCAGACGGTGCCGGCCAGGACGAGCAGCCGCCAGCCGGCCTCGGCGGCCACGCGCAGGCCCCACGGCACCACCTGGGCCGGGTCGGGCCGCACCACGACCTGCTGCACGACGATCGGCTCGTGCTCGGACTCGTTGCCCTCGTCGCGGCGGACCTCGGCCCGCCGCTCCTCCCACCGCTTGCCCGCGGCGTTGAGTCCGGCGCCGAGCCGGCCCGCCCAGTCAGGAAGTCGCGCCATGGTCGTCCTCTGCCCCCGTCTCTCCCCGTCACTCCGGGCGTGTCAGCTTGATGTGGACGACCGTACATGGCCGCAGCCCCCCACCGTAGGACGGTGAAGGGCTGCCACACGAACGCGCGGTGACCCGGGAGCGAAGCCCCCGGGTCACCGCGGTACGGGTCCGGTCAGTACCAGTGGTTGGCCTGCCAGAAGTCCCAGGCGCCGCAGGGGCTGCCGTAGCGGGACTCCATGTAGTTCAGGCCCCACTTGATCTGGGTGGCCGGGTTGGTCTGCCAGTCGGCGCCCGCCGTGGCCAGCTTCGAGGCCGGAAGCGCCTGGAAGAGACCGTAGGCGCCGGAGGACGCGTTGACCGCCTTGTAGTTCCAGCCCGACTCGTGGGAGACGATGTTGCTGAAGCACTGCCACTGGTCGGCGGCGACCATCTGGCGGGCCATCGCCTGGACCTGGGCCGTCGTGTAGGAGGACTGCACCGCGAAGTCGGCGGCGTCGGCCTTCTCGCGGGCGGCGCGGTCGGCCTTCTTCTGCTCGGCCTCGCGCTCGGCGGCCGCCTTCTTGGCGACGGCCTGCTTGGCCGCCGCCACGCGGGCCTCCGCCTCGGCGCCCTTGCGGGCCTCGTAGTCGGCGGCGATCGCCTGTGCGTCGGCCTGGGCCTCCAGGTGCGCGACCTGGACGTCGGCCTGCTGGCCGGCCGGGATGTCCGCGAGGAGCAGCGTGGCGCCCTCGGCGGCTGCCTGTGCGTCGTTCGGCTGGGCGGTGCTGCCCGTCGCGACGCCGACCACGCTTCCGACTGCGGTGACCGCCGTGGCCGAAGCCACCGCGAATCCCCGGACCGAGATCCGGCTCACACGATTTCCTTCCAGCATCGCCCGCATCGGTGACCCTGGCGGACGCGTTCGTGCCCCTGGCGCTGGCCTCCCAACAGCGGGTCACGGAGGCGCGGGCCCGGTGGGCGACTCCCTTGCGGGAGCGCCGTGTACAGCTCGGGCGGCATGCGGCTGCGCTATGCAGTTGGCCTTGATGCTCATGGGGGGCGGTACCGCTGGGGGTACCGATGAGCCGCATGCGGGGCCTGACAGAAGGGAGACTCTGCCGTAACGGACACCGCAAGGCAATTCCCAGTGCCGTGTGAAAGCTCACATGGCCCACGCACAGGGGAATTTCACCGATCCGGAGGACGTGCGAACGCCGCCCGGCTAGGCTTTCGTGCCTTTGCCGAACGGCGCTCGACTTCCCTGCTGTGCCGCTCAGTTGGCGGTGATCGGAGGAGTGTCCGGATTACCGGATGACCATGTGCATTTCTCGCGCATCACCCGATATCCATCTTTTCCGGACCGTCACATCGCGCTCTCCTCGAGCATCTCCGTGACCAGCGCGGCGATCTGGGACCTTTCGGACCGGTTGAGGGTCACGTGGGCGAAGAGCGGATGGCCCTTCAGGCGCTCGACCACGGCGACGACTCCGTCGTAGCGGCCCACCCTGAGGTTGTCCCGCTGGGCGACGTCGTGGGTGAGCACCACCCGCGAGTTGGCGCCGATCCGGGAGAGCACGGTCAGGAGCACGTTCCGCTCCAGCGACTGCGCCTCGTCGACGATCACGAACGCGTCGTGCAGGGAACGGCCGCGGATGTGCGTGAGCGGCAGGACCTCCAGCATCCCGCGCGAGGTGACCTCCTCGATCACCTCGCGGCCGGTGACCGAGGAGAGCGTGTCGAAGACCGCCTGCGCCCAGGGGTTCATCTTCTCGCTCTCGGATCCCGGCAGGTAGCCGAGGTCCTGCCCGCCCACCGCGTACAGCGGCCGGAAGACCATGATCTTCTTGTGCTGACGCCGCTCCAGCACCGCCTCCAGGCCGGCGCACAGCGCCAGCGCGGACTTGCCGGTGCCGGCCCGGCCGCCCATCGAGACGATCCCGATCTCCGGGTCCAGCAGCAGGTCGAGGGCGATCCGCTGCTCGGCGCTGCGGCCCTTCACCCCGAACGCCTCGCGGTCCCCGCGCACCAGGCGCACGTCGCCGTCGGCGGTCACCCGGCCGAGCGCCTTGCCCCGCTCCGAGGTGACCCTCAGGCCGGTGTGGACCGGGAGGTCGACCGCCTCGGGGACGTGCACCACCCCCTCCTCGAAGAGCAGGTCCACCTGCTCGGCCGAAAGGGTGAGTTCGGACATCCCGGTCCACCCGGAGGAGTCCGTGATGGCAAGCTCGGCGCGGTACTCCTCGGCGAGGAGCCCGACCGACGACGCCTTGATCCTGAGCGGGAGGTCCTTGGAGACGACCGTGACGTCGAATCCCTCGGCCTGGAGGTTCCGGGCCACCGCGAGGATCCGGGAGTCGTTGTCGCCCAGCCGGTAGCCGGAGGGCAGCACGCTTTGATCCGAGTGGTTGAGCTCGACCCTGAGGGTGCCTCCCAGGTCTCCGATCGGGATGGGCGCGTCCAGCCGCCCGTGCTGCACCCGCTGGTCGTCGAGCAGGCGGAGCGCCTGCCGCGCGAAGTACCCCAGCTCGGGATGGTGCCGCTTGGCCTCCAGTTCCGTCACCACCACGACGGGGAGCACGACTTCGTGCTCGTCGAAACGGTGGACGGCGTTGGGATCGGCCAGCAGGACGCTGGTGTCGAGAACGTAGGTGCGCCGGTCGGGCTTGTGGCGCTGTGCGCTGGTCACCACGGAAGGACGTACCCCCTCGGGGAAGGTCGGGGAGCGACGACGGAATGTGGACCGGTCTCGGGCGCCGATGCGCGGGCCGAGAACCGGCCCCCCGCTGCGTCCGTGACTGCCTCGGCGGCACGGTCGGGCTGGTGCAAAGGGCCTCCCGGACGGGCGGCCCCTGTGCCGCCCGCTGAGGTGTGACACCCGTGGTTCGGGCGTCGACCTGCAGGGGTTATGCCCGCCCACGGCCCTCGCCATGCCGTCGCCCCGCCCCGTCGTACGACAACTCCCCCACGCCACCCGCGAGTGTGCGAACTCATCGATGGTGAGGGGGAGTTGGAAAAGCGCGTGATTCCGGCCCCGGCGGAGGGGCCCGGAGGACGTCGAGTTTCAGCCGCCGAACCGGCGGTGCCGGGCCGCGTAGTCGCGCAGCGCGCGCAGGAAGTCGACCTTGCGGAAGGCCGGCCAGAAGACCTCGCAGAAGTAGTACTCGGAGTGCGCGGTCTGCCAGAGCATGAAGCCGGACAGGCGCTGCTCGCCGCTGGTGCGGATCACCAGGTCCGGGTCGGGCTGGTCGCCGGTGTAGAGGTGACGCCCGATGAGGTCGACGTCGAGGGTCTCGGCGACCTCGCCCAGGGTCCGTCCGCGCTCGGACGCCTCCTGGAGCACGGAGCGCACCGCGTCCACGATCTCCTGTCGCCCGCCGTAGCCGATGGCGACGTTGACGAGTATCCCCGTGTTGCCGGCGGTGGCCTCCTCGGCCTCCTTGAGGGTGCGCAGCATCCCGTCGGGGAGACGGTCCGTGGCGCCCACGTGGTGCAGACGCCAGCGGCCGTCGGCGGCGAGGGAGTTCACCACGCCCTCGATGATGCCGAGCAGCGGGACGAGCTCCTCCTGCGGGCGGTCGAGGTTGTCCGTGGAGAGCAGCCAGAGGGTGACGACCTCGACGTCGGTCTCGGCGCACCAGCCGAGGAACTCCTCGATCTTCTCCGCGCCGGCCTGGTGACCCTCGGCGGTGGTGCCGCCGGCCGCCTTCGCCCAGCGCCGGTTTCCGTCCACGATCACGCCGATGTGTTTGGGCACCTGGGCATGGTCGAGGTGGCCCTCTACGCGGCGTGCGTAGACCCTGACGAGCAGGCGGCGAAGGTTGTCGCGCAGCTTCACGTGATTGTCAGCCCCTCCGTGCGGATCCCCCGGGAAGCGTACCCCCGCCCCCTGCGGCGCCCGGCCCGCCCCCTGCGGGGCCGAGGGGCCCGGACGCCGGGACCCGGCGCGGCAAAGAAAACGGGCCGGTCCGTGGGGGGGAGACGGACCGGCCCGAGGGGGGGAGTTCCACCATAACCCTTCGTAAGGGATGGCGCGTACATTGGCGGCAAACAACTACTCTCCGGAGCCGACCGGCGACGCCGCGCGTACCGCATTCCGGGCATATCGATCGCCCTGCTCGCGCGTTCGTGATCGATTCACATCCCGTGGGGCGGATGTCACATTCCATTCCAAGGCACCACTGCCCCCTCACCCCCGTTTCACAGCCCCTCCCCGTCACGGCCCTCCCGCCACGCCCGTCCCCCCGTCCGGGCGAACCCGACACGCCGCGGCTGACGAGGGGAGGGCCGCCGGTCAGAGGCGGAGGCGGGCGAGGAGGGGGAGGTGGTCGCTGGGGGTCGAGGGGAGGGAGGCGACGTGGAGGCTGCGGGGACCGCGGGCGAGGACCTGGTCGATGCGGGCCAGTGGGAAGGCGGCGGGCCAGGTGAAGGAGAGGCCGCCGTGGACGGGGGTGGCGAGGCGGGCGGTCAGGGGGGCGAGCCCGCCGTCGTCGAGGGTGGAGTTGAGGTCGCCGAGGAGGAGGACGCGGGGCAGCGGCTCGGCGTCGATCGCGGCGGCGAGCAGGCGGGCGCTCTCGTCGCGGCGCGCGGAGGTGAACCCGGCGGTCGGCGAGACGCGGACCGAGGGGAGGTGGGCGACGAGGACGGCGAGCTCACCGTGGCGGGGCAGGCGGACGGTGGCGCGCAGGGCCCGCTGCCAGGAGGGGTCCACCCCTGCGGGGCGGATGTCGAGGGGGCGGACGTCGGCGAGCGGGTGGCGGGAGAAGAGGGCGACCGTGCCGGACACGGCGTGATGGGGGTAGCGCTCGCGGAGGACGGCGCGGAGGACGGGCAGGCTGTCGGGCGTCACCTCCTCGAGGGCGATCAGGTCGGGACGGGGAGCGGCGACGGCGCGGGCGGTGGCCGCGGGGTCGGGGTTCACGTCGTTCACGTTGTGCTGGACGACGGTGAGGTCCGTGCGGGGCTCGGCGCGCGGCAGCAGGTGCGGACCGAAGAGCCAGGCCCAGGTGAGGGCGGGCAGCAGCGCGGCGCACAGGGCGACGGGCGTCCGGCGGCGCAGGAGGGTGAACAGCAGGAGCGGCGGCACGGCGAGGCCCAGCCAGGGCAGGAACGTCTCCACGAGGCTGCCGAGCCGCGGCCCCCCGTCGGGCACCGCGGCGTGCCCTGCCAGCAGGGCGGCCACCAGCAGGGCGAGCAGGGCGGGGGCGTGCCGCCGCGCGAGGAGGGTGAGCTTCCGGGGCGGGGTGCGTGCCGGAGTCCGGGGCGGGGGCTGGTGCGGGGTCGGGGCCATGTGGGGGCAGGACGCGGATCGGGGAGGCGTGGTTCCGGGGGCGGGCGGTGCCGGTGCACGGGCGGCCGGGGAGGCGGCGCGTGGGACCTCGGGGGTGGTCAGGGCTGGGGAGGGATTTCCTCGGCCGCCAGTAGTTCGGCCGTCGCGGCCGCGGGGTCGGTGGCCGGTTCGCCGGAAGGCCACCACGCCCCGTCGCGTCGCCGGTACCCGTACCAGCGCCCGTCCCGCCCCAGACGCAGCTGCAGCCCTCGGCCCCCGAAGGTGAAGCGGTTCTCCTCCACGGTGAGCCGCGGCTCCTCGTCCGGTGACCACGCCTCGGCCAGCGCGGTCCGTGCGCGCGCCGTCGTCGCGGGGGCCGGCGTCCAGGGGCGTTCCAGCACGTCCAGCCCGGCCGCGCCTGCCGTGCGCCACGCCTCGGCCAGTTGGTCGACGTCGTGCCCGGTGTCGCGCTCGGCGGCTCGCTCCGTCACCGCCTGCCGCAGCCGCTCCCGTGCCCGTGGGTCCGGGTGGGTGGCGGCCAGGCGCACGGTGTCCTGCCAGGGATCCGGCGGAGGCGGCGGGTCCTCGGGGCCCGCGCCGTTCAGATGGGCCAGCAGCTCGCGCGCCCGTACCGCCGCGTCGGCCACCAGCCGGTCCAGTGGGTCCGCCTCGATCCCGGTGGCCGGCGGTTCCTCCTCCGCCCCGGCCTGCCGCTTCGGCACCGGGGGCAGCGGCGGCAGCGGCGCCGGGGGGCGGGCATAGGCGTCGCGGTTGCTCCGCGGGACCCTGCCGTCGGGCTCCGGCGGGTCGAGGGGGACGGGCTCGACGTCCTCCTCCGCCTCGTCGTCCACCTCCTGCGGGGCCGCCTCTTCCTCGTCCTCTTCTTCCTCCTCCGGGGCCGTCCCGTCGGCCTCGGCGTCCGGGGCCGTCCCGTCGGCCTCCCCCGTCACCTCCGTCATGGCCCGCAGCATCAGCTCGGACTTCAGGTCGTCGAGCACCGCTTCACGGGTCCGCCCGCGCAGCAGCGCCAACAGCCAGGGGTCGTCGTCGAGCAGCCACGCCGTCTGGACGGCCAGCGCCAGCGCGTGGGTGCACGGGTGCTCGGGGGCGTCGCAGCCGCAGTCGGCGTCGAGGTCGCCGTGACCGGGGAGCAGCGGCAGCCCGGCCTCGCCGGCCTCCCCGGCGAGCTCGGCGGGCAGCGTCCCCTCCAGCAGCGCGGCGGCCGACTCCGGCCGGTCGGCGAGGTGTTCGGAGAAGCGGTCCCACGCGGCGTCGTCCAGCACCGGCACGGTGAGCTCCGTGGCGTACGCCGCGTCCCCCGCGTAGCTCTCGGCGCGGACCCGGCCCGGGGCGACGGTGACGGGCCCCAGGCGGCCGGAGCGGGCGAAGGCACGGCCGCGCCGGAGCGGCTCCTCCTCCGGCCAGACGTCCTCCACAGCCACCGTCCACGCCCGCGCCCAGGCGGTGCGGCCGCGGGTGGCCCCGCCGCGGCGGACGGGGAACGCGGGCAGGGTCCGCTCCCCGGCGGATCCGGCCGACGGTGCTGCGGCGTCGTTCATTCGGTGCTCCTCAGCGCGACCAGGTCGGCCAGTTCGTCGTCGGACAGCCGGGCGAGCACCTGCTCCCCGGAGCCGAGGACGGCGTCGGCGAGTTCCTTCTTGGCCTCCAGCAGCGCGGCGATGCGGTCTTCCACCGTGCCCTCGACGATCATCCGGTGCACCTGCACCGGCCGGGTCTGCCCGATGCGGTGCGCGCGGTCGGTGGCCTGCGCCTCCACGGCCGGGTTCCACCAGCGGTCGTAGTGGACGACGTGGTCGGCGCGGGTCAGGTTGAGGCCGGTGCCGGCCGCCTTGAGCGACAGCAGGAAGACCGGCGCCTCGCCGTCCTGGAACCGCCGCACCAGCCGCTCCCGTTCGGCGACCGGGGTGCCGCCGTGGAGCAGCAGCGCGGGGATGCCACGTGCGGCGAGGTGACGTTCCAGGAGGCGGGCCATCGTGACGTACTGGGTGAAGACCAGGGCGGCGCCGTCCTCGGCGAGGATGGTGCCGAGCAGCTCGTCCAGCAGTTCCAGCTTGCCGGAGCGGCCGGTCAGCCGCGCCTCGGCCGGGTCCTCCTTGAGGAACTGGGCCGGGTGGTTGCAGATCTGCTTGAGCGAGGTGAGCAGCCGCAGCACCATCCCGGCCCGGGCGAACGCGCCGTCTCCGCTGCCCTGTTCGCCCGCGGCACGGATCCGCGCCATGGCCCGCTCGACCTGGGCCCGGTACAGCGCGGCCTGTTCGGCGGTCAGCGCTACCGGGCGGTCGGTCTCGGTCTTGGGCGGCAGCTCGGGGGCGATGCCGGGGTCGCTCTTGCGCCGCCGCAGGAGGAACGGGCTGACCAGTGCGGCCAGTTGCTCGGCGGCGGGCAGTTCACCCGGGCCGGCGGCGGCTCGGGCGGCCGCGGCTGCGGTCCCGGGGCGGTCGGAACGGTCGGAGCTGCCGGAGCGGTCGGTGCTGTCGGAGCGAGCGGTGCCGTCGGAGCGATCGGTGCCGTCGGAGCGATCGGTGCTGTTGGAGCGGTCGGATCGATCAGTGCGGTCGGTGCGCCCGCCGCGTTCGGCGTCGATGCGGGCGATCCAGCGGCGGCGGAACCGGGCGTGCCCACCGAGGAGTCCGGGAGTGGTCCGGTCGAGGATGGCCCAGAGCTCGGAGAGGTTGTTCTCCACGGGGGTGCCGGTGAGGGCGATCCGGATGGCGTCGCCGCCGATGCGGCGCAGCGCCTTGGCGGTGGAGGAGTAGGCGTTCTTCACGTGCTGGGCCTCGTCGGCGACGACCAGGTCCCAGTGGACCGCGGCGAGTTGGGCCGCGTCGAGGCGCATGGTGCCGTAGGTGGTGAGGACGAAGCCGTCCTCGACGCCCTCCAGGGTGCGGCCGGGGCCGTGGTGCCGTCGGACCGGGACGCCCGGGGCGAAACGCTTCACCTCGCGTTCCCAGTTGCCGAGCAGAGAGGCGGGACAGACCACCAGGGTGGGTCCGCCAGCCTCCCCGCCCCGATCGCGTCTGAGCAGGTGCAGGGCGATCAGCTGGACGGTCTTGCCCAGGCCCATGTCGTCGGCGAGGCAGCCGCCGAGACCGAGGGAGGTGAGCCGGTGCAGCCAGGTCAGGCCGCGGAGCTGGTAGTCGCGGAGGGTGGCGGTGAGCGCGGCCGGAGGATCGACCAGCTCGGTGTCGTCGCCCCGGCCGGGCGCGGTGAGGCTGCGGGCGATCTCGACGAGCCGTTCGTCGGGCAGCACGGAGACCTCGGCGCCCCGCACCTCCGTCCCGCCGGTCAGCGCGGCGGCCAGCGCCTCGACCGCGGTGAGGGGTCTGAGACCGCCCTTCTCGCGGACGGTGCGGGCGGGCGCGTCGCCGATCAGGAGCCACCGGCCGCGCAGCCGGACGGCGGAGCCGCCCGCCTCCACCACGGCGGTGACCTCGGCGGTCTCCTCCTCGGTGAGCGGGTCGTCGTCCAGGCAGAGCTGCCAGGTCAGCTGCACGGGACCGCCGTGATCGCCGCGTGCGCCGCCGAACAGCGCCCTGGGGTCGGCGCCGCCGTCCTGGCCGGAGCCCACCACCGCGCGTGCGGTGAGGGCGCCGGCCTCGGAGCCGGGCGGGCGGACCACCTCGACGCCGTGCGCGGCCAGCCGGTCGCCGGCGGCGCCGAGGAGTTCACGCAGCTCGCGGGCGGTGAGGTCCAGGGCGCCGGGCACCGGCAGCAGGCGGTCGAGGGGCGGCCACACGTCGGCGGCGCGGCGCAGGGCGCGCACCATGTCCACCTGGGCGGCGGGGCCCAGCGCGTGGTCGGCGCCGGCGAACAGGGCGTCCGCGTCCATGGCGACGGTGGGGTCGGCGAGGCTGTGGGCGCGGGGGACGAGGCGGGTGGTGGGCGCGGCGGGGACGACGACGGGGGCGGGGGTGCTGTCGGTGCTTCGCGTGCTGCCCGTCCTGCCGGAGTCGCCCGTACTGCCGGAGCCGCCCGTACTGCCCGTGATTCCGGCGCCTCCCGGGCCTCCCGGGCCGACGATCTCGATCTGCAGGGAGACGCGGACCCCCGAGTCGACACCGGCGGAGATCTCGTCGGCCCAGGCCCGCAACTGCGGCACGTACTGCGGTTCGGTCGCCGCGAAGGCGGCGCGGCCGGTGGCGACGGGCGCGGCCGGGGTGCGGGGCAGGGTGTCGGCGACGGCGTCCAGGAAGCCGCGGACCAGGGCGGTGACGTCGGAGTCCGGTGCGGCGACGGCCTCCGCGGGGGCGGCTGCCACCAGTTCACGCAGGCGTTCCACGTCCTCGGCGTCGAACGGTCCGGCCCGCCACGTGTCGTAGCCGCCCGGCGAGACCCCCGGCAGCGCACGCTCCCGGGCGAGCAGCCGCAGGGCCAGCGCGAGGACGCCGCCCCAGAAGGCGGTGGCGGGGTGCGGGGCGCCGGGCCCGTCGTCGGCGGTGGTGACGAGGGCGGCGCGGGGAGGGGCGGACGCCGGCCGGGGCGCCGGGGCGGGTACGGCGTCGGAGGCACGGCGGCGGGCGAGGGCGAGCACGGGGATCGCGTCGGCCACGGTGAGCCGCAGCACCGGGACGGTGCGCAGCACGAGGCGGCCGCGGTCGTCCCGCACCACCAGCCGGGCCCACCCCCGCTCCCCCGTCGGGATGCGCGGCGGCCGCGACCCTGCCGGGAGCCGGAACGCGACCCGCCCGGTGCGTGCGGGATCGCCCGGTTCGAAAACCGCTGCACACCGCACCAGCTCCGCCGCCTGGCTCCGCGTCAACCACACCATGCGCACAGTCTCCCTCAGGGTGAACGGCGCGCCCGGCGCGTCGGCATCGACCGTTTCTACTGGATGCTCCAGCGGTGAGGGTGGCCGGGGTCGCCAGGACAGGCGAAGACGTTGAGTTCGCCCCAGCGCCCGAACACCACCTGGGTGGGCGACGCGTGCGGGTGAGGCGGCAGGTCGGCGTCCTCCACCGGCCGCCAGCTGACGGTGCCGTCCCATTCACCGGAGTCCGCGGTGAGCAGCAACTGCATGGGCGCGGCGCACACCTGACAGCCCATGGGGTACGGGTCGGTCGTGTGCCAGGAGGCGTACCCGCCTGCCCGCCATCCGGGTGGCACGGAGAGGTCGTACTGGTAGCGGGGGATGTCGGGCGTCTCGTCGCCGTAGTCGCCGTCCGGTCCGCGGTCGGCCCAGGGCCGCTCGACGGTCTGCTCCTCGGCCTCCTCCTCACGTTCGTCCTCCCAGGCGTCGAGCCGTTCGCACAGTTCCTGGGGGAGGCAGCCGGCGAAGGGGTAGGTGACGACCTGCTCGGGATGCAGGACGCACGGCTCCGGCACGTACCCGTCGAAGCCGACGACCTCGGGCTCCGGCTGGGGGTGGGCCACCTCGGCTCCGGCGGCCTCGGCCGAGCGTCGCCAGTGCACGTGGACCTTCGTCCCGTGACCGGTCCGGCCGTGCGCGTCGAAGGGGCAGGCGAAGAGCTGGAGCAGGTCCGCGCCCTCGGGGCCCGGGCGCAGGTCGGGGACGTCCCGGCGGTAGAGCTGGGCCAGGGCGATCATCGGGACCGGGTGGTCGTCGGGCAGGTCGAGCAGACGGCGCCTGTCCTGCGGGCCGGAGGAAGCGCCGTCGCCCCGGCGGGCACGGCGGACGTCCTGCGTGCGGTACCCGGTGCCACGGTCGTGCGGTTCGGTGCAGACCGGCCACGCCTCGTCCGCCGGCCACAGCAGCGGGCCGCCCACCGAGCTGTCCGCCACGGTGGGCGTGCCGGGGCGGGGGTGCAGCCGGGTGGTGGTGCCCCGGTACGCGGCGAGCTCCGGGAAGACGGCCTCGACGTCCAACGGGCGGGGCGGGGTGGTCCTGGTCATGACCACGACCTTAGTGAGGGGGGTGGGGCCGCGGGGGCCGGTCCCGGGATACCGGACGGGCCTCCGTCACGGCGTCCTTGACCCTGCCCTTGGGTGAGGCCACAGCATCGGTGGCACCGGGCGATGGGCGCCCGGTGGCCGGCGGCCTGTGCGCCGAGAGGCGTGCCGGCCGAAGGAAGGAGGCACCGTGCACCACATCCCGTATCCGCACCGCTCCGAGGAACTGCTGCGGGCGGCGGAGGAGTACCGGCTCGCCCGCGAGGCCGGGGCCCGCGGCAGGATCTCCCGCGCCGCTCCGGCCGCTCGCTCCTGGCCGCCCCGCCTGCGACTCCGCCACCGGCCACCCCGCGCCTGACCGCCGGGGGCGGGGGCCCGCGGCCGGGGGCGGTTGCCGCCCGGGGGCGGTTGCCGCCCGGGGGACACGACCAAGGCGGTCACGGCCGGGGGCGGTCCGGGGCGGTCACGGCCTGGTGGGATCCGGCTGGCGGGGGCGGTGCCCGGGGGCCGTCACTGCCTGGAGGCCGTCACTGCCTGGAGGCCGTCACTGCCTGGAGGCCGTCACTGCCTGGAGGCAACATGGCCCATGAGGGCGCATGGCCCATGGGGCGGTCACTGCCCGGAGGCGGTCATGGCTCGGAGGCGGTCATGGCTCGGAGGCGGTCACTGCCCCGGAGGCGTTCATGGCCTGGTGGGAGCACCCGGCCGGAGGCGCTGTCCTCGATGCCGAGCCCCGCCCCGCCCTCGCTCGGGCGGCGCAGGCGCACCGCACCGCCGAGGGGGCGCAGGGCGTCCCGCCCCGCCGGGGTGGGGCGGGACGCCCCCGGCCTCAGCGGGGGGAGACGACGTTGCCGCCCGCCGTCGTGCCGCCCTGACGCTGCTGGACCAGCGCGTCGCGGATCTCCTGCAGGACCTCGAGCTCGGTGACGGTCACCGGGTCCTCCACCCGCCGCTCCTGCGCCTCCTTGGCCTTGCGGCGGGCCGCCTGGCGGGCCAGCACACGCGACATGGGCAGGACCATCAGGAAGTAGACGACCGCCGCGGTGATCAGGAAGGTCAGCGTGGCGCTGAGCACCAGACCCCACATGATCTCGACGCCCTGCCCCTTCTTCGTGCAGTCCCCCTCGATGCAGACGCTGTACTGCGCGAGATCCATCGTGCCGAAGGCGCCGACGACGGGGTTGATCACACCCTCGACGATCTTGTTCACGATGTTCGTGAACGCGGTGCCGATCACGACCGCCACGGCCAGGTCGATCACGTTGCCCCGCATCAGGAAGGCCTTGAAGCCCTCCAGCACGCTGACCTTCTCCTCGCTCACCCGAGGCCCCTTCCGTACCGAACCGGTCGGCACGCATGCCGCCGTTGAGAAACACAACGATCGAACCCTAGGGGGCGGGCGTCAGCCCGGCGCAATCCGTTCACTCGATCGTGGACAAGTGCCCGGCGGAATCACGGAAAACGCACACCTCACCCGCACACCCGCCGGTCTGCGCCCGCCCGGTGCGCGCCCCGGAACCGCCGACGAGGGCCGGCATCATGGCGCACGGGCCGGCCGTGCACCGGGGGACGGCGGCTTCACGCGCCTGGAGTCGCGGCACTCGACCGACCACCCGACAACCCGGCGTCCTGCCGGGTGGCCGAGACGGGCCACGCCTTCGAGGGGGGCCGGAAGCCATCGGGCCGGGTGGTCGGACAGGGCGTCGCCGTCGTGCGGTTCGAACTCCGCACACACCCCGTCCGGCCACCCGGCCGCGACAGTGGTCTCCTCGTTGCCCGGACTCCGCGGTTCATGCCCGGAAAACGGAACGAATTTGTTCAGATCCCGGGACCGGCTCCCCGGATCGGGACCGGAAGGAAAAAACCGTCACCCGTTCGGAGGACGGTTGGAACTCACGCATTTCGACGCTCGTTGGCGGAACAAGCGTCGAACTCCTGTGGGCGGCAGGGTGCCGGACAGGAGCTCTGCGATTGGCGCGGGGTCGTTCCGGCCCCGCCTGCGTGGAGGGAGTACCGACCGTGACGGACCTCAGCGACCATCCACTCGCCCACAGAACGGTACTGACCGTTCCCGATGCCGAGACGCTCTTCGCGGACGTGCGCCGTACCAGTGCCCGGTGGCTGCTGGGCAGGTACGGCGCCGCGCCACTGGAACCCGGCCGGCACCGGCTGGACCCGGCCACGGTGCTGACCAACCAGACGGCATGTCTCCCCGACGGCTCCGAACGTGCGATACGCCTCCAGCTGCGGGAGGAGAGGGAGGAGGCGGTCTGGCGCACCACCATCACGGCCCTGGCCTCGGAGGACATGGCCGCGGTGTCGGTGGGCCTGGAGGTGTTCCCCGACGAGGGCGCCCGGCCACGGGCGGGGCGGCCCAAGCTGGTGCGGGACCTGGTGGCGGCGCTGCGGCCGGAGGACGGGTCGGCCCGGCTGACGCTGGACGCGCAGTGCGTGGAGGCCGGTGGCGTCGAGACGCTGATGGACGTGCTGTGCGACCCGGAGCGCCGGCTGCCCGTCGTGGTGGCCGCCGATCCGGTGCGGCCCCCCGTCGACGGACTGTGGTCGGAGCGGCTGGAGCGGATCGTCCGGCAGGCCGCGGGAGCCGCCTCGCTGTACCGGCTGGCCGACCTGGAGGCGGTGGACGCCTTCCGGGAGGCGATAGGCGAGGACCACGGGGTGGCCCCGGGAGCCGTGCGCACGTACCTGACCGACGTCGATCCCGCCTGGGGCAAGGACGCCTCACGGCACCGGCTCCTGACCGCCGCCCGGATGTGCGACGCGGAGGACCGCGCCTGGTTCGGCATGGTGCGCGCCGTGCAGCGCCTGTCCACCGCGGCGCCGCTGCCCCGCCCGCTGCGGAGGGTGCTCTTCCCCGACGAGACCGCGCGACGGCACGGCGGGCGGGAGCACGGGCGGCCGGGCATCGGGCGGGGTGCCGCCGTACCGGTCCTGCCGCCACCGCCGGACACGCCGCCGCCGTCGTCCACGGACCCGGACGAGGCGGCCCGGCTGCGCGGGGAGGCTGAGGATCTGCGGGCCGAACTCGATCGGGCCCGCGAGGAGTTGCGGCAGGCCCGGCTGGACGCGGAGCTGTCCGCGCGCAGCCTGGCGGCGCTGGAGGAGCAGCGGGACCGGGCCGTCTCCCAGGCCGAGGAGGACATGGAGACGGCGCTGCGCGCGATGGACGGCGAGGAGGCCGCCAGGGCCGAGGTGTACGTCCTGCGCGAGCGGCTGTGCGGGGAGGGCCGGTACGAGGAGACGGTCGTCAAGGAGGCGGCCGGCGCCCCCGACTCGTTCGCCACGGTGTGGGAGCGCCTGGATTCCCTGGACGGCGTCCTGGTCACGGCGGACGCCCAGCGGGCCCTGGAGCTCGACGACGCGCAGCGCGGCCACATCTGGGCGGCCAAGGCGTGGAAGGGGCTGCGGGCCCTCAACTCCTACGCCAGGGCGGCGAAGGACGGCTTCAAGGGCGGTTTCTACCAGTACTGCTCCTCGCCGCAGTCGGGCGGCGAGTGGCCGCGCAAGCAGGTGGCGCTGGTGGAGTCGGAGACGACCATGAACAGGTGGGGCGAGGAGCGGATCTTCCCGGTGCCGGCGGGGGTCGACGCCTCGGGCATGGCGGAGATGCAGTCGCACCTGAAGATCGACAGCAAGGGGAGCACCTCGCCGCGCGTGTACTTCCTGGACGACACCAAGGGGATCACGGGCCGGGTGATTGTCGGGTACATAGGCGCGCACCTGACCAACACCCGGACCAACTGAGCCCCGGACCGGCCGAGGCAATTGAGTCGCGGGCCGCCGCGGTTGGGGCGGGAGGCCGCGGAACGAGGCCGCGTCGGACGGGGAGTCTGAGCGCCGGGAAGCGGGGCAGACGGAAGGCACGGGCGGTGGCCACGGCTTCAGGGACGCGGGGCCGCCGCCCGCCCGGGACGACGCATACACAACAACGACCCACAACCGAACAAGGAGTGGCCCCCATGCTCGCGATAGCCGGTGCCGTGCTGTTCGTCATCGCCTTCCTGATCAACGCCACCGAGCTGGACACCAACGCCGTGTTCAGCTCCGGCAACCTCACCCTGCTCGGCCTCGCAGCCGTCGCCCTGCACCTCGCGGGACTGGGCGGCCGCCGCACCCGCTGACGCCGCCCGCGCGGCGCCCCCGCTCTCGCGTTCACGGCCCCGCCCGCCCCCGCTCGGCCCGCCCTCGTTCCCGCCTTCCCCGGCGGTTCAGGCGGCCAGCGCGTGCCGGGTGCGGGCCGTGACGCGTCGCGCCAGGCCGAGCGAGAGCGCCGAGGCGGTCACGCCCGCGACCAGGGCCGTCCACCACAGCACCGCCGGACCGGCCGCCGTGTAGAGCAGGACGCCCACGGTCAGCGCGGTGAAGCGGGCGACGCCCCACGTCCAGTTCAGGGCGCCCTGGTAGCGGCCGCGGGCGTGCGGCGGGGCCAGGTGCGAGATCACGGTGGCGCTGATGCCGGCCACCACCACCTCGCCCAGCGACCAGACCACCACCGAGACGACGTACCCGGCGACACCGTCGGCCAGCCCGGTCATCGCCACCCCCACCGCGACCAGCACGCTGCCCGCCGCGTGCACGGACAGCTGCGGCAGGTGGGCGAGCCGGGTGGTCACCAGCGGCTGGAGCAGCACCACCAGCGCCGCGTTGACCGCCCCGAGCGTCCCGTAGACCGTGGGGGACAGCCCGCTCCCGCTGATCGCCAGCGGCAGCGCGGCCTCGGTGAGCGCGTACACGAAGGACTGGACGCCCAGCACCGGCAGCACCAGCAGCATGAGCCGGTCCCGCACCACGATGCCGTACCCGACGCCGGCCCCGCCGGCGCCCTTCACCCCGGCCCCGGCCCCGGTGGCCGCCGCGCCGGCCGCACCCGCCGCGGCCGCCGCCTCAGGCCCGCCCGTCGCCGTCGCCTCGGCCGCCACGACACCGGTCGCGTCCGCCCCGTGCCCCTTCCCCTTCGCGGGCCGGGTCTCCCGCAGGCGGGTCGCCACCACCAGGGCGTACGCCAGCATCGACGCGGCGTCGACGGCGAACAGCAGCCAGTACCCGTGCGCCGCCAGGAATCCGCCGAGCACGCCGGCGATCGAGGTGCCGATGTTGATCCCCCAGCCGAACAGCGCGTACGCCTGCCTCCGGTGCGGCCCTTCCACCGAGTCGGCCATCAGCGCGTAGACGGCCGGGGAGACCATCGCGTTGGTGGCGCTGACCAGCAGCGCGGCCGTCGCCATGAGGGCGACGCCCGGCGCCAGGAAGAGCGCGCCCTGCGCGGCCGCGGTGCCGACGAGCCCGATCAGCATGGTCGGGCGGCGGCCGATCCGGTCGGCGAGCAGCCCGCCGACGGCCGGGCCCAGCAGGCCGCCCGCGCCGAGCGCGCCGAGGATCAGTGACGTCTCGGCGCCGGTGATGCCCCGGGAGGCGAGGAAGAAGACCAGGAACGGCGTGACCATGCAGCCGATCCGGTTGATGATCGTGCCCGCGAAGAGGGTCCGGACGGTCGCGGGGAGGCCGCGAAGGGTGGAGAACATGTGAGGAGGCTGTCCCTGGTCACCGCCGTGTCCCTATTGATTAAGCTCAGACCGAATCCAACGGACTTGCGGGGATCGCGCCGGTGATCGGACAGGTCGGGCCCGCCCGCGTGACGCGACGGGGGTTGCGTGGAAGCAGAGCTCACCTTCTCGGCGACGGACCTGGCGCAGACCCGCTTCGCCGTCTCCCCCATGTGGGAGGTGGTCACCAGCTTCCGGCTGCTGTCCGCCGGGACCGAGCCGCCGCCGTACCGGAGCTGGCTGGCCCAGGTGCGTCCGCGGGTCCGTGAGGCCGGGCTGGACCAGGGCTGGCTGGCCGCGCTGGTGCCGCCGCGGAACTACCTCGCCGACTTCCTCACCCCGCTGCCCGCCGCACCGTTCGCCTCCCTGGCCGAGGAGCTCGACGCGATCCGCGGCACCGACCCGGCCCGGGTCCGGGCGGACGTGGCGTGCCTGCTGGACGCGGACCCCGAGCCGCGCGCCGAGGTCCGGCTGCGGCTGCTGGAGAGGGCCCCGGAGGCCGCTCTGGACAAGCTCACCACGGAGATCGAGACCTACTGGGAGGCGGCGCTCGCCCCCTACTGGGCCCGCATCCGCAAGCTGCTGGAGGCGGACGTCTTCCACCGCGCCCGGCAGACCGCCGAGCACGGCTCCGCGCACGTCCTCAACGACCTGCACGACTCCGTGCGCTGGGACGACGGCGCGCTGCGGCTGCTGCGCCGTCAGGCCGGGCTCTCGCGCACCGGGTCCGGCCCGGGCCTGCTGCTGGTCCCCTCCGCCTTCACCTGGCCCGGACCGCTGACCCGCGCGGTGCCGCCCGAACCGCCGCAGGTCGCCTACCCCGCCCGCGGCGTGGGCCTGCTGTGGGAGGGGCGCACCACCGCCTCCACCGACGCGATCGCCGCCGTCCTCGGCCGCTCCCGCGCCCTCCTGCTGGCCGAGCTGGACGTCCCCGCCTCCACGACCGACCTCGCCCAGCACTGCGGTCTCTCCCCCGCCGGGGTCTCCCAGCACCTGACCGCGCTGCGCGACGCCGGCCTGGTCACCGCCCACCGCAACGGGCGCTCCGTCCTCTACGCCCGCACCGCCGTCGCGGACGCCCTGCTGTGTCCCCCGTCAGCGTGAGGGCCCCCGGGGCGCCTGGCGCCTGGCCCCCTGTCGACGCCCCCGGTCGACCGGCGGCCCGGCCGTGCCCCGGCGCCGCCCGTGACACGCGTCACCCGAGGGTGGCTGGAGGAATGATCGCGTCCTGGTGCGAGTTGGACAGCCGGGCAACGGCACACGGTCGCCTCGTCCCCAGCAGCACCAGTACCAGCAGCAGTGAGCAGCGCCCGGAGGATCCATGGAGACCGCGTCCACCCGCCCCCGCCCGACGTCGCCGTCGGCCTCGTCGTCACCCGAGATGAACGGGGAGCACGCTCCGCCGGGCGCGGAGACCTCCCCCGGCACGCCCGCCGCCCCCGCCGCCCCCGCCGACGGCAAGCTCCCCCGCAGCCACTTCACCCTGATCGCGCTGCTGCTGGTCGCCGCGTTCGTCGTCATCCTCAACGAGACGACCATGGGCGTGGCCCTCCCGCCGATCATGGAGCACTTCGGCGTCTCTGCCGGTGTCGGGCAGTGGCTCACCACCATCTTCATGCTGATGATGGCCGTGGTCATCCCCATGACCGGCTTCCTGCTGCAGCGCCTGGGCACCCGCGTCTCGTTCCTCATAGCCATGGGGCTCTTCACGGCGGGCACCGCGCTGGCCGCGCTCGCCCCGACGTTCGGCGTCCTGGTCCTGGCCCGTGTGGTGCAGGCCAGTGGCACGGCCGTGATGCTGCCCCTGCTGATGACCACCGTCATGAACCTGGTGCCGCCGTCCCGCCGCGGCCGCTTCATGGGCAACGTCTCGCTCGTCATCGCGGCCGCCCCGGCGCTCGGCCCCGTCATGTCGGGCGCGCTGGTCGAGCCGCTCGGCTGGCGCGGCATCTTCGGCGTCATGCTGCCGATCGCGGCCGTCTCCCTGATCCTCGGCGCGCTGATGGTGAAGGACGTCTCCGAGCGGAGCCGGCAGAAGCTCGACCTGCCCTCCGTCCCGCTGAGCGCGCTCGGCTTCGGCGGCCTGGTCTACGGTCTGTCCGCGATGGGCGAGGGCGGCGGCGCCCCCGTCCACCCCGCGATCCCGATCGCCCTCGGCGTCCTGATCCTGGGTCTCTTCACGTTCCGCCAGGTCCGCCTGCAGCGCACCGACGACGCCCTGATGGACATGCGCGCCTTCCGCGCGCCCGGTTTCTCCAAGGCGCTCGCGGCGATGTCCGTCGCCGCCCTCGGCATGTTCGGCGCGCTGATCCTGCTGCCGCTGGTCCTCCAGGAGGCCATGGACCTGGACCCGCTCTCCACCGGCCTGATCGTGCTCCCCGGCGCCATCTCGATGGGCCTGCTCGGCCCGGTGGTGGGCGGCTGGTACGACCGCGTGGGCCCCCGCCCCCTGGTCGTCCCGGGTTCGGTCCTCACCGTCCTGTCCATGCTCGGCCTCTCCACCGTCGAGCCGGACAGCTCGTGGCTGCTGGTCCTCGCCTCCCACGTCGTGCTCTGCCTGGGCCTGGCCATGATGTTCACCCCCCTCTTCACCACCGCCCTGGCCGGCCTCACGCCCTCGCTGTACTCCCACGGCTCGGCGGCCTTGAACACGGTCCAGCAGGTCGCCGGCGCGGCCGGCACCGCCCTGTTCGTCGCCCTCTTCTCCGCCCGCAGCGAGTCCCTGGCCGACCAGGGCGTCCCCACGGCGGAGTCCCTCACGGGCGGCGCGCACCTGGCCTTCCTGGTCGGCGCGGGCGTCCTCGTCGCCGGCCTCCTCATCGGCCTCACCCTCCGCCGCCCCGAGGGCACCACCCCGGCGGTGACGGGCGGCCACTGAGCCTCCTCCTGCCCGCGCTCCCTCACTGCCCTCCGGCAGGTGCTGACCTTCCGCCCGCCCCGGCCTCCCGGGGCGGGCGGACAGCGTCGTGCCGGGTGGTGCCGGGTGCCGCTGTCCGCCCGGGTGCCTAGGGTGAGCGACGCAAGGCCGTCGGCGGGTTCCCCGGCGGGACAGGCACGGACGAAGCCGGCGGGGGTGCCAGGTGCACTGGTGGAGCAGGGATCCCGAGACGCGCGAGCAGTGGGTGCTCGACCCACTGTCGGGAGTCGGACCGTTGCGGTTCGGCATGAGCCCGGCGCAGGTGCTCGCAGTGATGGGCGAGGAAACGCTCAGCATGTCGCAGTCCACCCAGGACCGGGAGGTCGTGCACGGGTTCGGCGGTGGCGGCGTCACCGCGATCTACGCGCCGGAGCCGGAGCGGCGGTCCGAGGCTCGCCTGGTCGCGGTGGAGGTCGACATGCCCGTCGGGCCGAGGGTACGGCTGGGCGACATCGAACTGATCGGCCGGGTTCCGTCCGAGGTGCGGGCCGACCTCGAGCGGCTGGCTCGAGCACAGGGTGCGGAGGTCCGGCGGAACTGGAGCGGCGACCCGGAGATCACCACGTGGGGGTTGTCCATGGGCACGTCGCGGGAACTCCCGTGGACACCGGACGGGTATGGATCACCGACGGACCGGTTGGTCACCAACGCGCTCGTGGTGTCCAGGGACCTGGCGGACAGCCCGTACGACACGGCTGCGGTGACTGCCTGGCGCGATGTTCGCGACCGGGGGACCAGCCCGGGGACATGGCCGTTCACCCCTCTCCCGGAGCGCCCGCGCTGGACGGGGAAGCCCTTGGAAGCAGTGGGACCGTTGCGGTTCGGGATGAGCCCCGAACAGGTGGCCGCCGCCCTCGACGGCGCGGCCCCGGCCGCCCGGCGTGGCGCCTTTCCCCGGCCGTGGCACGGGCCCGGCAACTGGTACCTCACCGACGACGAGTTCCCCACGGCCGGTGTCACCGCGCACTACGCGCAGCGCGAGGGCGGACCCACTCTGGCCGCCGTGACGGTCCACGGCCGCACCGGGCCCCAGGTCGAACTGGAAGGCACCGAACTGGTCGGCCGCGTACCGTCAGCGGCCGACACCGCACTGGACGACCTCGCGGAGCGGAAGAACTGGAGCCTCGTCATCGGCTGCTCGGGCGATCTCGGATCCGACGAGCCGAACGTGCACCTGAAGGCGGAGAGAGCCGGCGACGCCCTGGTCAGCGGGGTCAGGTTCTGCGCCGCCGACTGGGAGGAACACGGGTGACCGGTGCCGGCCGGCCCTGGCGGCCAGGCCGACCCGGGCGGGGGTAGGTGTCCGTCCGTTGCAGGTGAGCCGTGAATGTGCCGCTGGGGCAGCGCATTCGGGACTCACCTTTGGCATACACCTACCCGTCCGCCGCGGCTACGCGCCCGACGGGGCGGACGCGGCGACGTCGGGGGACGGCGCCTTCTGGAAGGTGACCTCCACACGGCGGTTCTTACGGCGGCCCTCCTCCGTCGTGTTGTCGGCGATGGGGTAGTCCTCGCTGTAGCCGCGGACCTCGTAGTTCACGTCCGGGCCCAGGGTCACGGCGAGTTCGCGCTGGACCTGGTCGGCGCGGTCCTTGGACAGCTTCTCGCCGTGCGCGTAGCTGCCGAGGTTGTCGGTGAACCCGAAGACGCGGACGGTGGTGGCCTGCTGGCCCTTGATCTCCTCCGCGATCGCCGCGATGCGGGACTTCGCCTCGGGGTTCAGGCGGGAGCTGTTCTTGGGGAACAGGACCTCGGCCTGGAGGGCGAGCGTGACGGTCTGGGGGGTGTCCTCACGGCGTTCCTCGCCGCCGAGGTCCTCGACGACGGACTTGATGTCCAGCACCTTGGCGGGCGCGAGCTTCGCGCCCGCCTCCAGCCGGAGCCCGGACGCACCGCCGTCCACCTCCGGCGGCGCGGCGGAGCTCACGGACCCGGGGGGTTCGCTGGGTCCGCCCTCGTCGGCGGAGGCGGGGGTGCCGGTGAGGGTGAGAGTGACGAACACGGCGAGGGTGGTGACGGTGACTGCGACGGGGGTGGGGCGGGGGGTGGGTGGCATGGCTACTCCCCCCCGGACAGTGAGAGGGTGGCCGGGGGCAGCCCGCCTACCTGGAAGTTCACGTCGCTGGTCTCCTCAGGAGGAGCAGGGAACTGGGCGAACCATTCAGTGGTCTGCCCGGCATCGATGCCGCCCGTGAATCGCGTGCACAGGCACTGCCCTTCGGTGTCCCGCAGGACCAGGTACTTCTTCTTGCCGGCATTGTCGACCAGGCTCGCCCCCGCCATTGATCCGGCATTACGGGCCAGCTCGCGCTCGTTGCCCCGCCACTCCCCCATGCCCTTCGCGCTGCTCGAGTTGTTGGTGACGGTCCCTTCCACAGTGACGAAGCCACCGCCGTCGCGCTTCGCTGAGGTGATCTGCAAGGTGACCCCGTCCCCCTTGACCTCGGCCAAGACCTCTTCCAGAGCCTGGGAGGGAGTCCTCTTGTCATTGCCCTTGGCGGAGGAACGGGTGGGGTCTGCAGTCTTGGCCTTGTCGTCGCCGCCATCGCTACAGGCAGCGAGGGTGAGCAGCAGTGCCGCTGCGACAGAAGTGGCCGACAACGTGGCGCGCCCGAAGATGGGGTGCCGATGCATTACTGGTCCTCTCATTCTGCAAGGTATACGGCGAACAGGTCAGACCCGTCCGGGAGATCATCCGGTTCGAAATCCTTGGGATCGATGGTCACGATCTGCCCGTCGCAATCCAGCTCCACGGCTTCGGCAGGCTCCGCATCGGAGTCGAACATGCACCGAGGCTCGATCACTGCCGTCGCTGTCGCCTTGGCCCGCATTCCTTCCGTGCCGGGGATAACGGAGTCTCCTACGGACGAGGCCATTTGCACAGCGACCTCGAACGCGGGGTATCCGCGAACAGACGTTGCGCTAGGACCAGCTGTAACGGTCGCTCCGTTCTCGGCCGCCAAAGCTTGTGCGGTTGCCTGGCCTGCGAGGCCTAGCTCACCGTCGCCGTCGAGCCAGCGGAGCCAGTCGTCCCCGTCCTGCAGAGCCAGCAGGAGACCGTCCATCAGGTCGTCGCGAGCGCTCTGCGCCGCCCCGAGCGCGGCGGCGTCAGCAGCGGTCTGAGCAGAATTCCGCGCTGAGGCAGCTTGGGCAAAGGCGAAGAAGGCAAGCCCGGCGAAGAGAAGAATGGTCGTCAGCCAGATGTACAGCGGGAGGGATTGCCCCGCGTCGATTGCGGCACGGGATTCCGTCAGCCGCCGATGACGTCGTTCACCGCGTTCAGTATGGCGTCGGAGATCAGGCTGTCGAGTGCCAGACCGTCGATCAGGACGAAGATCCCCGCCACGATGATCAGCAGCCCCGCGTACTCCACGAAGCTGGCTCCCCGGTCCCGTTCCGGGCCGCGTAGGCGGGCGAGGGTGGTCAGGGTCCAGGTGTGCAGTCGGGTCATGGCTGTCCTCCAGGTGATGGCGTCGTGTCGCTGCTGCTGCCCGGGGTGACGTGGTCATTCGCCCCCCAGGATGGATCCGATGCCGGTGGCTGTGCCGAGGAACATGCCCGTGGCGATGAGGATCAATGTCGCCGGGAGCATGAACAGCAGGGTCACCAGCGTGGCTTTGGGGATCGTCTTGGCGGCGCGGCGGCGGGCGTTCTGCGCGTCGGTGCGGCGCATGTCCGTGGCGATCTGGATGAGCGTCTCGGCGATGGGGGACCCCAGCTCCTCGCCCTGCTGCAGCGCGGAGACGAACTGGGCGACCTGTTCGGAGTCGTTGCGGCGGCGCAGTTCGTCGAAGGCCTGGCGGCGCGGGACGCCCATGTCCATCTGCCGCAGCGTGATGCGGAGTTCGTCGGCCCAGGGCCCCTCGTACCGTTCGGCGACGCGGTCGAGCGCCTGGCGGAAGGCGAGGCCGGCGGAGACGACGACCGCGAGGACGTCGAGGAAGTCCGGCAGCGTGCGGTCGATGACCTCGCGGCGTTCGCGGACGGCCTGCCAGATCTGGGCGTCGGCGGCGAGGAGGCCGAAGGCCAGGGACAGGAGGGCCATCGGCCAGGACGCGTTGGTCGCGAAGACGAGGAACATGAACGCGCCGAAGAGGCCGTAGACGGCGCGCCGCGCGGCGTAGCGCTGGAGCGTAAGGCCGCCAGGGTTGCCGGCCATGTCGATGCGGCGCCGCTTGGCGTCGGCGCGGCGGGGGCCCATGAGGCGCAGGACGGTCGGGGCGAAGCGCATGCCGAGGCGGTCGACGGCGGAGTCACGGCGGCCGACGCGGGTGGAGCCGACCTCGAGGGCGAGGGCCAGGTCGTCGGGGAGGGCGGCCTCGGAGCGCAGCAGGCGGATGCCCTGGACGAGGCCCACGGCGGCGAGGGCCGTCAGGAGGGCGAGACCGAGAGGCAGGAGCGAGGACGGCGTCATGGGTCACACCTCGATCTTTCCGAGGCGGCGGATGGCGAGGAAGCCGACGACGTACAGGCCGAGGGCGAGCAGGACGAGGGCCTGGCCGACCGGGGAGCCGGTGACGCGGGCCAGCGCGCCCTCGTTGGAGGCGTCGACCAGGAGGAGGGAGCCGATGCCGAGGGCGGGGACGGTCAGGGCGGTGGCGTTGACCTCGGAGAGCATCGTGCGCACCTCGCGACGGGTCTCCTTGCGCTCCTCGAGGGTCTTGGTGAGGTTGCGGAGGGAGGAGACGACGGAGCCGCCCGCCTTGTTGGACAGCACCAGGGTGGTGACGAGGACGACGAGTTCGCGGGAGGGGAGGCGTTCGGCGAGTTCGCCAAGGGCGTCGTCGATGGACCGGCCGAGGGTCAGCTGGTCGGCGACGCGGGCGAGTTCGGAGCCGGCCGGGTCGTCGAGCTCCTCCGCGGCCATGGCGAGGGCGGTGCGCAGGGCGAGGCCGGCGGCGGTGGCGTTGGCGATGAGGCGGGCCACGTCGGGGAGCTGGTTGATGAACGCCTCGATGCGGCGCTGCCGCTGCCAGTTGAGATAGACGCCCGCGGACCACAGGGCGACGAAGGCGGCGATGGGGCCGAAGAAGGGGGCGAGGGCGGCGGAGGCGACGAGCCACAGGGCGAGCGCGGCGCCGCACGCGTACGCGGCGAACTCCCCCACCGTGACGTCCAGGCCGGTGGCGGCCAGCCGGAGCTGGACGGCACGGCCGAGGCGGGTGCGGCGCAGGCGGCGGTCGACGGCGGTGAAGCGGCGGGGTCGGCCACCGACCAGGCCGACGGCGCCCTGTTCGGCTTCCAGGCGGTCGACCAGGGCCTGGCGCTGGGCGCGGCCGGAGGCGTAGACGTGGACGCCGGCCACCGCGAGGAGGCAGGCGAGCAGTGTCGCGCCGAGCGCCAGGAGGGACCCGTTCACGTCAGCGCCTCCCGGGTGTTGCGGGAGTCGAGCGCGTCGGTGACGCCGTAGGCGGGCGGGACGGACTCGTCGGCGAGGAACAGCTTGTCGGCGGCCTCCCGGGGCAGCGGCAGGTGCTGGTAGTGGCCGCGGACCACGCGGTCGGGCCCCATCGGCTGCGGCACGAAGCGGGAGACGGTGGCGATGCGGTACGGCTGGCGTCCGCGGGAGATCAGCAGGGCGATCTCGACAACGCGGCGGGTGCCGTCGGCCTGCCGGGCGAGCTGGACGACGACGTCGACGGCGGAGTTGATCTGGTCGGTGAGCGCCTCGAAGGGGATGTTGACCTCGGACATGGACCCGAGGGTCTGCAGGCGCATCAGCGCGTCCTCGGCGGTGTTGGCGTGCACGGTGGCGAGCGAGCCGTCGTGGCCGGTGGACATGGCCTGGAGCATGTCGAGGGTCTCGCCGCCGCGGACCTCGCCGACGATGATCCGGTCGGGCCGCATGCGCAGGGAGTTGCGGACCAGGTCGCGGATGGTGACCTGGCCCTTGCCCTCGATGTTGGCGGGACGGGACTCCAGGCGGATGACGTGGCTCTGCTGGAGCTGGAGTTCGGCGGAGTCCTCGATGGTGATGATGCGCTCGTGCGAGGGGATCAGGCCGGACAGCGCGTTCAGCAGGGTCGTCTTGCCGGAGCCGGTGCCGCCGCTGACGATGACGTTGAACCGGGCGCGGACGAAGGCGGCGAGGAGCAGCAGCATCTGCTCGTCGAGGGAGCCGAGGCCGATCAGCTCGGGGAGCGTGTAGGCGCGTGGGAAGCGGCGGATGGTGAGGGTGGGGCCGGTCAGCGCGAGCGGCGGGATGATCACGTTGACGCGCTCGCCGGTGGGCAGGCGGGCGTCGACCATCGGGTTGGACTCGTCGACGCGGCGGTTGACCGTGGAGACGATGCGCTCGATGGTCTGCATCAGCTGGTCGGCGGAGGCGAAGCGCAGCGGCAGGTGTTCGACGCGGCCGGCCCGCTCGACGAAGACCGAGTCGGGGCCGTTGACCATGATCTCGGTGATCGACGGGTCGGCGAGGAGCGGTTCGAGCACGCCCAGGCCGAGGGCCTCGTCGACGACGCGGCGGATCAGGCGGGCGCGTTCGGTGGAGGAGAGGACGGGGCCCTCGCGGCTGATGATGTGGCCCAGGACGCGTTCCAGGCGCGTGCGGCGCTCGGTGGCGTCGAGGGCGGACATCTCGGCGAGGTCGATCTCCTCGAGGAGCTTGGACCGGTAGACGGCGACGAGGTGGTTGTCCTCGCGGTGGCCGTCGGCGGCGCCGCCCTGGCCGGGGAGGGCGGACGGGGCGCCGTCGGGGCCGTTCGCGGCGGTGAGGCGGGAACGCAGGCTCATGGGGCGGGTCTCCTTCCTCGGTCAGCCGCCGGAAGCGGCGGTGCGGTCGGTGGGCATGGTGGCCTCGCGGGTGATGTCCCAGCCGTCGCCGAGCAGCGGGATGACGGACGGGACGTGCACGGTGACGCGGGCCGTGGTGGTCTCGGCGCCGGGGGCGGTGCTGACGGCGGGGTCGAGCCAGGAGCTCACGGCGGCGGCCCCCACGGCGGCCCCGTCGCCCTCCTGGGAGGCGGCGCGGGCCGCGGCCCGGGCGGCGGTGCCGGCCTGGTTGGCGCCGTAGCCGACCAGGCCGAGCTGGAGGGCGGCCATCGCGATCACGAGGAGGACGGGGAGGTAGCCGGCAAGCTCCAGGGAGGACACCCCGCGGTCACCGCGTCCGCGCGGCGTCGAGGAGCCGGGGCCGCCCGCGCGGCGGAACCGTGCCGGGGCCAGGGAGCGCGCCACGGAACGGGTCACCCGAGGTCACCCCCCTCCAGTGCCGCCCCCGCCGTGCCGTCCACGGACCAGCCCGCGTCGACGCCAGGGAAGAAGAGGGGCACGTCCGCGTGGACGGTGGCGCGCATCAGGTCGCCCTCGGGGGCGCACCGGATCTCCGCGCCGCTCCAGGCGTCGGGGAGGTGCCTGGTCCCCGCGGCGGAGCAGGCGCCGGCCCAGTCGCCGTGCACGGCGTGCGCGGCGGTGGCGGCGCGGGCGGCCTCGTCGGCGGCGTTGCCCGCCAGGGAGAACGTGTAGCCCCACAGCACCGCCTGCCAGAGCAGGCCCATCACGACGAGCAGGATGGGGAAGATCCCGGCGAACTCCAGCGTGACGGAGCCGCGGTCGCCCGCGCCGCGGCGCAGGGCGATGCCGTTGCCGGGCTTGCGGCGTCGCCCGCGCGCCGCGGCCTCGTCCTCCGGCGCGGCGGCGACCAGGCCGAGTTCGCCCGCCAGCGTCCACAGGGCGCGCTTGACGGAGGACTTGGCCTCCAGGTCCTGGAGCCGGCCGGCGTCCACCACGGCGGACAGTTCCTTGTACGCGGCGGGCACGTGGGTCGTGGCGGTGCGGGTGCCGGTGACCCGTTCGACGAGCTGGGGGTTGATCTCCGCGCCGCGGGCGTGCCGGTTGACGACGGTGAGGGTGTCCTCGGCCTTGCGGATCTGGAGCCGGTCCCAGAGACGGACCATGCGCTTGGCGGCGCGGACCGCGATGACGTCGGGCGTGACGACCAGCAGCGCGTGGTCGGCGGACTCCACGGCGGCGGCGGTGGCGGCGTCCATCCGGGCGCCGCAGTCGAGGACGACCACGTCGTAGCGGGAGCGCAGCACGGACAGGACCTGGCGGGCGGTACGGTCGCCGACCTCCTCGCCGCGCTCGCCCTCGGCGGGGGCGAGCAGCAGGGCGATGCCGGAGTCGTGCGTGTAGATCGCGTCCTGGAGGACCCGCGGGTTGATGTCGTGGATGCCGGCCAGGTCGGCGACGGACCGCCGGTACTGGACGTCCAGGTAGGAGGCGACGTCGCCGGACTGCAGGTCGAGGTCGACGAGGGCGACGGTGCGGCCGGAGGCGCGGGCGGCCAGCGCCAGGTGGACGGCGGTGACGGTGGCGCCGACGCCGCCCTTGGCCCCGGTGACGGTGACGACGGTGCCGCCCGAGCCGCGGCCGTACGGGTCGGCGCCCGAGCCGGCGGTGAGGTGGCGGCGCATCCCGGCGGCCCAGGAGGCCGCGGCGTGCACCCGCTCGGCGAGCCCTTCGGGGGTGAGCGGCAGGGTGACGACGCCGCGGGCGCCGGAGTCCATGGCGGCGGTGAGGGTGGTGGAGGAGGAGTCGGCGGTGATCAGCACGACGCCGACCGCCGGGTGGCGCAGCACGATCTCCCGGATCAGCTCCAGGGCCGGCACCGGGCCGATCCGTTCGTGGACCAGGACCACCTCGGGCAGCTCGTCCACCGACTCGGCGGCGCCCGCGCCGAGGGCGTCGAGCAGGGTGGCCGAGTCGTGTACGGGCAGGGCGGGCACGACCTCGGGCAACTGGTCGAGGAGGGCGGCGAGAGCGCGGGCGGAGTCGACGTCTCCCACGGCGGGGAGGATGCGGACGGTCATCGACGGCCCCTCACTGCTTGTCCTGCTCGAGGGTGTACGTCCGGTCGGCGGGCGGCACGGAGGTGTCGTCGCCGCCGGCCACCAGGGCGAGGCGCACGTGCTCGGCGAACGACTCGGCGTACGCGACGCGTTGGGCGTCGGAGGTGGAGAGGGCGAAAGTGATCGGCACGGCCTCGGTGGCGGTGCGGCGGTTCGGGCCGCTGCCGTCGGGCTCCAGGGCGGTCAGCTTGCCGACGTCGATGACGCGGGCGTTCTGCACGATCAGGCGCGACTGGTCACGGCCGCGGTCCTCGCCCTCGAAGGTGGCGAAGATGTTCACCCGCGCGCCGGTGGTGATCTTTCCCGCGACGCCGGTGGAGGCGTCGATCATGATGGCGATCTCCTGCTGCCCGCGCTGGAGTTCGGGGCGGTCGACCACCATGTCCGACTGGAGCAGGGAGCCTTCGCGGAGCGTCGTGACGGCGATCTTCCCGCGGATCTTCGAGAGGTCGGTGACGGCGGTGCCGGACAGCCAGCGCTTCGGCATGCTGATCTTCTCGAACTGGCTGGGGCTGAGCTCCTGGTACGGCGCGACGTCCGCCTTCAGCCGGTAGGCGGTCACCTCGGGACCGACCTTCGACTTCACGTCCCTGACCACGGCGAGCACTCCGGCGAACGCCGCGATGGCGGCTATCGCCGAGAGGACCAGCAGCAGAACGCCGCGGCGCTGGCGGGAGTTCACGGTCTGTTTCACCTCGTGGGTCGGGAACGGTGGTTCGGGTCGGACGGGGCGGGCGGCGGAGCGTGCGAGACGGGGCGGGGCGGGGATCGGTCAGGGCGAGCGTGGCGGCGGCGGTTCCTGCGGCGGGGGGCCGGGGTGGCGGTCGGGTCGGGGCGGACGGTCCTCGGTGCCGGGGTCGGCGCCGGGGATCACCGGTCCGGTACCCGGGGTGGGCCCGGACGTGCCTGTCTCCGTGATGTCCCTGTCCGTGCGCCCGACACCGTGTCCCAACGGCCGCACGGGGCCGAACCCGTCCCCCGCCGCGGGACGCGGCCGGACCCCGGCGCCGTCCTGCGTCCCCTGCGACGCGGGCCCGTGCACGGCGCCCTCCCCGGGGAACGTCCGGGAAGGGTGCCCGGCCCCCGGGGCGCGGCGCGACAAGTCCCCGGCAGCCCCCGCCCCCGGAACACGGCCGGGGTGCGGCACGGAACCGGTCGGTGCCGGACCTAGACCCCCGTGGGCGGCACCAGGGTGGGCGCCGGGGGCGGCCGAGGGGTGCCCAGGCCCGGGGGGCGGACCGAAGCGGGGGCCGGGTGCGGCCGGCCTGGCCCCGGGACCCGTGAGCGGACCGACGCGCGAGTCAGGCGCGGTCGGCGCGGACCCAGGACCCGAGGGCGGACCGAAGCGGGCGTCAGGTGCGGTCGGCGCAGGGCCGGGACCGAGGGCGGGACCGAAGCCGGGGTTGTGCCCCGCCGGTACGGAACCGGGACCGGAACCGGAGCCCGGACCGGAACCGGAGCCCGGACCGGAACCGGAGCCCGGACCGGGCCGGTGGCCCGGTGGGGCCGAAGCGGAACCCGGAGCGGGACGCCCACCGGGCGCCGCCCCCGCGGAACCGGGACCGGAGGCCGGACCCGAGCCCGAGCCCGGCACCGTCGAAGCGGAACCCTGCACGGGACGTGCGCCCGGCCTTGTCGGCGCGGAACCCGGCCCGAGGCCGATGTTGGGCGTCGTCGACGCGGAACCAGGACCCGAGGGCCCACCGAAGCGGGCGTCAGGTGCGGTCGGCGCAGGGCCGGGACCGGGAGCAGGGCCGGGCCGCGAGCCGGGGGCGGCCGGGCCGGGACCTGGCCGCGGGCCGGGTCCCCCGGAAACAGAACCGGAGCGGGCACCCTGCACCCCTGGCGCCGCACCGGACCGCGCACCCGGCACCCCCGGCCCCGCACCCGGCCGCGGAGCCGGTATCGGACGGAGTCCCTCGGGCCCGGTGGGACGCGGCGCGCCGCCGCCCGGGCCTATGGCGGCCGCGGGCCCCGCCGGACGCGTGAGGGGTGCGGGCGCGGCGGAACCCGGCCGCACCGCGCGCGCCCCGGCCCCGGCAACCGCACCGCCCCCGGTGCCGGCACCCACCACCGCACTCCCCGTCCCGCTGTGCGTGAGCGCGGGGAACTCCGGCGGCGGCGCGAGCGGTGAGGCGCAGAAGGCGCAGCGGTCCCCGATGATCTCGAGGCCGCACCACCGGCACCGGTCCCGCCGCACGGAGGAGACGAGCTGGTAGAGCACCGACACGTCGGGCAGCCCGGCGGCGAACTCGACCAGCTTGGCCGTCCCCCACCAGGACGCCGACTCCGCCGGCACCGGCACCGTGGAGAAGTGCTGGACGCGCCAGTCGGGGGCGAGCGTGGAGCCGACCCAGTCGGAGGGGGTGCCGCTCCCGAAGCCCGCGCCGGTCGCGGCGACCATCCGCGTGGCGAACTCCGGCCCCGGCAGCCGGTCCTCGCCGCCCACCCGCACCAGCGAGGGTCGCGGCGTCGCGAGGACCGCGAACTGCGCGCCCGGCAGCCAGGACCTGGCGTGCGCCGTCATCGTGACCGGCACGTGGTCAAGCCGGGTCACGGAGCTGAGCAGCGCGCCCGACCAGATGTAGTGGGCGAGCAGCCGCGCCGCCGAGGCGAGCACCCCGGGTCCGAAGTCGCAGACGCTCAACTGCCGTAACTGCTGGACCAGTACCGCGACGCCGAGCGGCGGGAGGTCCGCGGCGACGATGGCCACCCGGTCGGTCTCCAGCAGCGAGCGCGCGGTGTGCAGCCGCCGCACGACGGCCGGGTCGGTGACCGCGGGGTGCACGGCGACGACGTAACCCTGCTGCTCGACCATCGAGTTGAGCTCGTAGACCGTCTCCTCGACGGTCGCCCGCGGCTGGAGGACCGCGGGCGGGGTGTGCCGGTCGCCGGCGGGGAGTACCAGGCCGGAACCGGACACGCTGATGGCAGTCGGCACCGCTCCACCCTCCCCCGTCGCCCCCGTCTTCACGTGCGCAGCGCTTTCACCAGCACGATATCCCCGGGTTACGGCCTCCGACACCTGCTTGGCGGAGATCGTCTCAAGCGGGACCTGTCCGGTGATCGCGGCGTGTCGGCATATACGCCAACTCGCGTACGCGCGCGTGAAGTTACGGTGCCGCCGCGGCTCTTGACACCGGCATTGGTCTGGACCAAGTTGGTCTAGACCGGTTGGAACGCGCCGCGGGATCCGGCCATCCCGGCCCGATTCCGCCCCGGCGACCCCCGCCATCCCCGTCCCACGAAACACCGTCACGCCAAGCACCAAGCACCACGCACCACGCACCACGCACCACGCACCACGCACCACGCACCAAGCACCAAGCACGAGTCCCCGCCCCACGTTCCCCCTCACACGCAGGGAGCCCCCATGAAGCTCACGCGTCCCACCCTCACCTCTCCCCAGGCGAGACCCCGGATACTCGCGACCGTCCTGACCTCCGCGCTCGCCCTCGCGGGCACCGCCCTCGCCGCCGGCCCCGCGGCCGCCGCCGACGTGAACAACATGCGCAACGGCGGCTTCGAGTCGGGCCTCACCGACTGGACCTGCTCGGCGGCGAGCGGCGCGTCGGTGACCTCCCCGGTGCACGGCGGCTCGCGCGCCCTCAAGGCCACCCCGGCGGGGCAGGACAACGCCCGCTGCAGCCAGGTGGTCGCGGTGAAGCCCGGTTCCACCTACACGCTGAGCACCTGGGTGCAGGGCGGCTACGCCTACCTGGGCGTCACCGGGACCGGCACCACGGACGTCTCCACCTGGACCCCGGACTCCGGGGCGTGGAAGGAACTGCGCACCACCTTCACCACGGGCGCCAACACCACGTCGGTGACCGTCTACACCCACGGCTGGTACGGCCAGGCCCCCTACTACGTGGACGACTTCTCCGTCTTCGGCCCCGACGGCGGAGGCGGCGGGGGCGGCGAGCCGGAGCAGCCCGCGATCCCCGCGGCCCCGGCCGGACTGACGGTCTCCGGCACGACCTCGTCGTCCGTCTCCCTCACCTGGAACACCGTGCAGGGCGCGACCGGCTACACCGTGTACCGGGGCGGCACCAAGGTGGCGACCGCGACCGGCACCTCGGCGACCGTCACCGGGCTCAGCGCCTCCACCGCGTACTCCTTCCAGGTGACCGCGAGCAACGCGGCGGGCGAGTCCGCGAAGTCCGCCACGGTCAACGCGACCACCCAGCCCACCGGCACCGGAGGCGGCGGCAACCTGCCCAAGCACGCGGTGACCGGGTACTGGCAGAACTTCAACAACGGCGCCACCGTGCAGACGCTGGCCCAGGTACAGAGCCAGTACGACATCATCGCGGTCGCCTTCGCCGACGCCACCGCCACGCCGGGCACCGTCGACTTCACCCTCGACTCGGCCGGCCTGAACGGTTACACCGAGGCCCAGTTCAAGGCCGACATCCGCGCCAAGCAGGCGGCCGGCAAGAAGGTCGTCATCTCCGTCGGCGGCGAGCTCGGCGCGGTGCGGGTGGCCGACTCGACCTCCGCGACCAACTTCGCCAACTCCGTGTACGCGCTGATGCAGGAGTACGGCTTCGACGGCGTCGACATCGACCTGGAGAACGGCCTCAACGCGACCTACATGACGCAGGCGCTGCGCTCCCTGTCGGCGAAGGCCGGACCGAACCTGATCATCACCATGGCCCCGCAGACCATCGACATGCAGTCGACCTCGGGCACCTACTTCCAGACGGCGCTCAACATCAAGGACATCCTGACCGTCGTCAACATGCAGTACTACAACAGCGGTTCCATGCTGGGCTGCGACGGCAAGGTGTACTCGCAGGGTTCGGTGGACTTCCTCACCGCGCTGGCCTGCATCCAGCTGCAGGGCGGGCTCGCGCCCTCCCAGGTCGGCATCGGCGTCCCGGCCTCCACCCGCGGCGCGGGCAGCGGCTACGTCTCGCCGACGATCGTCAACAACGCCCTGGACTGCCTGACCAAGCTCACCAACTGCGGCTCCTTCAAGCCCTCCAAGGCCTACCCGGACCTGCGGGGCGCGATGACCTGGTCGACGAACTGGGACGCCACCGCCGGCAACGCCTGGTCCAACGCCGTCGGCCCGCACGTCCACGGTCTCGGCTGATCCCCCCCACCGCCCCTCAAGCCCCGCCTCCACACCTCCCCCCGCCAGGAGGCGGGCACCGCCCCCGCAGCGCCACACGGCTGCGGGGGCGGTCACGTTTCCGGAGACCGGACGGGGTGCGGGGCGTTCAAGCGGATCCGGGCCGCGGTTGAGCGCCGCCCCCACGGGCTCCGACCCACCTCACCCGGCCACCGGCCGGCGCGGGGCGGGGATCCCCGCCGGACGGCCTCCCGCTCCCAGCAGTGCCGCCCCCAGCGGGGTCAGCGTGTGCAGGACCGAGCCGGCGTGCCGGTGACTGAGCAGCAGACCGGTGTTGCGCAGGGCGGTGGCGTGCTGGCTGGCGGAGGACGCGGACACCCCGGCCAGGCGGGCGAGTTCGCCCGTGGTGGCCCCCGCGCCGCCGGCGGCTGCGAGCAGCACCGCGGCGCGGGTGCGCCCCAGCAGCACCGCGAGCGGCTTTCCGCCGGTGAACTCCGTGAAGTCCGGCGTCCCGTGGGACTCGTGGACGAGCGGGTACACCAGGACGGGCTCCAGTGCCGGGTCGGCGTAGGCCACCGGGTTGCCCCAGCAGTAGGAGGAGGGGATCAGGCGCAGCCCCCGACCCCGCAGGAAGAGGTCCCGGTCCACCGGGTACCGGACACTGAGGACCGGCGCGTCCCAGCTCACCCGGTCGCCCAGCCCTCGCAGCAGCCCGTCGACGCCGTCCGCGAGCACCTCACGGGCGTGCCGGGCGGCCCGCGCCTCCACGCAGGCCTGCGCCCGGTCGCCGTGCGGCGCGACGACCGCGTCGTGGTAGGCGCGCAGCGCCCGGGCCAGCCCGTCGCGGACGTCCCGCTCGGCCAGGTGGGACACCCAGGCGGGAGCTCCGCCGGGCAGGGCCGACGCGCCGACCTCGCGCAGAACCCGCTCCGGTGTGGTGTCCACGATCGCCCGCAGCCCGGCGTCCAGCCCGTCGGCGGACTCGGGCGGGGTGAGGAAGTCGGGGAAGTACCCGGCCGGCGGGACGAGCGGCATGAGAAGCCCCCGCACGGTGCGGGCCAGACCGCTCTCCCGAAGGCGCTCCAGGGCCGTCCTGCGCCACGGTGCGAAGGCCAGGCGTCCCTGGCCGGGGGCCGCCCGCAGGCGGTGCAGGCTCAGGCACGCCTCCCACAGCGGGTCGGGGGCGGCCGACAGCCGGACCCGTGCGAGATCTGCGTCGGTGAAATGGATGCGAAGCATGCGCGTCTCCCGGTCTTCCTGCGCTTTTCAACCACAGCGAAAAGCCCTGGGCGCGCATCGTGGATCCGGAGATGCTTGCAGCGCAATTGAACGCGGCAAAGAGTGCCGCATCAGCCGGCAGGGAGTGCGTGTCACATGAGACGGAAGACGTTGGCCACCGTCGCCACTGTGCTGATCGCCTGCACCGCGGGCGGATGCGGTACCGCAGGGGAGAACGAGCCGGCGAAGTTCTCCGCCGCCCACCGGGAGGCCCTGTCGGTCGTTTCCCACGAGAAGCTCCGCGACCTGACCGTGGCGGAGGAAATCGAGATCGAGTACGCCGAGCACACTCTTGTCAAGGAGTGCATGGAACAGAAGGGATTCTCGTACTGGCTGGGCCCGTTCATCCCCGCCGAGGCCCGCAAGGCCGGCGGCTACGTGATCGACGACGTGGAATGGGCGAAGAAGTACGGATACGGGCGGCCCTTCGACGAGGAGGGTGAGCGCAACCGTCGGGAGCACCCGAACGTGCGGTACCCCAACGGGCTCTCCGAAGAGGAGCGGATCCGCTACAACATCGCCCTGGACGGGCAGTACGACGATGTCATGAAGATCCCGCTGCCCACCGGCGGCGCCGTGGAAACCCCCCGCGAGGGTTGCTGGGTCGACGCACGAACCGCCCTCTACGGCGATCTGAAGACATGGCTCACCGCCAGGAAGACGGTCACCGGCCTCACTCCTCTATACGTTCCGCGAATCCACAAGGACAGCCGGCTGCTGAAAAAGGTCGACGCCTGGGCGCGCTGCATGAAGAAGGCGGGGCACCCCTACTCCTCTCCCGACGAGATCCGCGACAAGCGTGTGATGCTCGTCAAGGGAATGAGTGCGCGAAAGGCCCAGGAGACCGAAGTGGCCCTCGCGGTCACCGAAGCCGAATGCGCCCGCGCGACCTCTCTCGGCGAAACGGCGCGCACCCTGGAGAAAGAGTACCGCGGCACGTTGCTGAAGAAATACGCCAAGAAATACACCACCTATCGGCAGATGCGCCTGAACGCGCTCGCCCGAGCCCGCGGTCTCGACGGCTGAATTCGACCGCCCCCTTGATTTCCACGGCCTCGCGGTCGTGGGACACCGCACCACCTGCCCTTTCCCTTTCACCTCTCAAGGAGAAGACATGCGCAAGCTCCCCGTCCTCGTGACGACCCTCGCCGTGGCCGGCCTCGGTCTCATCGTGCCCGCCACCTCCGCCCAGGCAGCGGGCTGCGCCACCGCCAAGTCGGCCGCGCTCTCCGGTTACATGTACGCCTACGACAACGTCAACTGCGGCGTCGAGCTCGGTCACGCCTCGGGTGACGACTCCAACTGGGGCGACAGCGGCGGCAGCTTCCAGGGCGGCGACACCAACAAGGCCACGTCCATCCTCAACAAGGGCAACTCCTACGAGGTCGCCTTCTACAACGGCACCCGGGACTCGGGTGCGTCCGGCGGCGGCAACATCTGCCTGTCCCGTGCCGAGGGTTTCGCGTCGGACCTCACCAACGACTACTTCAACAACGGCAACTCCGCGAACAACTCCATCAGCAGCCACGCCTGGTCGTCCGCCAGCAACTGCTCCAAGTGGGCGGTCTGACACTCCCGCAAGGCCCGCCCCGCGTGCCCCGGCCCACCGGACTCCTCCCCGGGGTGGGCCGGGGCACCCGGCGTTCCGGAAGCAGCATCCAGCCACCCCCTGGCCGATTGCTGCCAGCGCCGCACGGCCCGGGGCGCACCGCCCGCTGCCACACTTCTGGCGTTTCCGGTGACCCGTGTGAGGGGGAGGCACGTGACGACAACTCTGGACCGCCTGGACAAGAGCGAGCACGTCGTCGAGCTGGCGGTGGCACGCCTGACCGCGAACTGGTCGCCCCGGCTCGGCGCCCCCGACCCGGCGCACGTGCGGCTGCTCGCCGAGCGGCTGGAGGACCTGCCGCCGGTCGTGGTGCAGCGGTCGACCCTGCGGGTGCTCGACGGCCGGCACCGGCTGGCGGCCGCCCGGCTGCGCGGGCTGGAGCGGATCCCTGCGCGGTGCGTCGACGTCTGCGACGCGGAGGCCTTCGTCACGGCGGTGCGGCTGAACGCCTCGCACGGCCTCCCGCTGGCCGCGCACGAGAGGGCGGCCGCGGTACGGCGCGTCCTGCTCACTCATCCCGAGCGCTCCGACCGGTGGATCGCCGCCCTGTGCGGCGTCGCGGTGCGCACGGTCGCCTCGCTGCGGGCGGACGCCGGGCCCGGCGGGGAACCGGACCGCCAGGTCCGGGTGGGCCGGGACGGCCGGCGCCGTCCGCTGTCCGCCCAGGCCGGCCGGCAGGCCGCGACGGAGATCATGCGCCGTGAGCCGGGGGCGAGTCTGCGCGACGTGGCCCGGCGCGCGGGCATCTCGGTGGGCACCGCCCTCGACGTCCGCCGACGTCTGGCCGCGGCGGACGGCGAGGCCACCGGGCCGCACGGCACGACGGGGACCGGGCCCGGTGAGGCGCGGGTCGGGGCGCCGCCGGTCGCCGGACCGCCGGCCCTGGAGGCCGCCCGGACGCGTCTGGCCCACCTCGTGCGCGACCCGTCGCTCAAGTACACCGACAACGGGCGGTCGTTGCTCCGGCTGGCGGCGAGCACCCTCACCTTCGTGGAGCAGGCACAGTGGGCGCCCGGGGTGACCACCGGCCATTCCCGGGAGTCGCTGCGGCTGGTCGCCCGGGCGTGCGCCGAGGGCTGGCTGAGGCTCGGTGAACACCTTGCGGACGCGGAGCGGGACGGCGGTCCCCCGGACGGGGAGCACGGCGCGACGCGTGACGCCGGACCGGCCGTCGCCGCGCCCGGTTCGTGACGAAGTCTCCACTTCGGCTCCACCGGATCCCCACCGAGTTCCGCACAAGTGATCACCTTCCGGCCGCGTCCCTCCTACACTCCGAGCCAAGCACGCGGTCCGGCTCCCCGGAGCCTTCCCCCACGGAGTGTCCGCCTTGCACCTGCATCCGATGTCCGTCCTCGGCCTCAGCTCCGTGGAGGAGGACGTCTACCGGCACCTGCTGCGCAACCCGGGCCTCGAACTCGACGACCTCCACCTGCTGTTGCGCCAGGACGCGCAGACGGTCGCCTCGGCGGTGGACCGGCTGCTCGTGCTGCAGGCGCTGCGGCGGGACGAGGACGGCACGGCGTGGCCGCACAAGCCGGACCTGGTGGTGAACCGGCTGGCGCAGCAGCGCCTCGAGGATCTGTACGACACGATCCGCGCGCTCTCCGACCTGCGTCCGCTCCTCGACTCGCTGGCGGACGAGGTGCGCGCCCCGGCCGCCGACGCCACGGAGTCCACGGTCGAGCGGTTGATGGGCCTGCGGGCCATCAGGGACCGTCTGGACGAACTGGCCTTCTTCGCCCGCGCCGAGGTCCTCGCCGCCGAGCCGTACGACGCGCTGACCCGGGAGAACATCGAGCACTCCCGCCCGCTGGACATGCGCTGCCTGCGCCGGGGCGTGGTGCTGCGCAGTCTGATCCGCGGCTCCGCGCTGGAGGACGACACGACCCGCTCCTACCTCCAGGAGCTCGTCGCCGCCGGCGCCCGCATCCGGGTCGTCAAGGACCTCGACGAGCTGATGGTGGTGTACGACCGCCGCACCGCGCTGATCCCGGTGGACCCGCAGAACACCGCGAAGGGCGCGCTCTGTTCCAGCGAGGCGGGCATCGTCACGACCATCGTCAACAACTTCGAGCGCCTGTGGGCCGCGGCCGAGGAGTTCTCCGACGCGATCGAGGCGCGCGGCGGCGACCCGTCCGGCCGGGACGCGCTCTCCGACCTTCAGCTGCAGATACTGCGGGCCATGTGCACGGCCGGGAAGGACGAGACGGGGGCCCGGAGCGTGGGCGTCGCGCTGCGGACGTACCGGCGGCACATCTCCGACCTGCTGCGGGCGCTCGGCGCGGACAACCGGGCCCAGGCCGCCCTTCTGGCGCGCGAGCGCAGGTGGATCTGAGGGTCAGTCGCCCGCCTCGGCGGGGTCGAGGGCGTCGTCCCACAGCAGCTCGAAGCGGCGCACCGCCGGCAGGACGAGTCCGGGCGCCGACGAGGACAGCAGGCCCCGGGCGAAGTCCGACGGGTCGACCGGCACCAGGAGGCGGTTCCGGTCGCAGGCGAGCAGCGGCCCGTCCGGCTCCGGCAGCACCCTGACGCGCGCCCCGGCCGCGTGCAGCTCGGCCAGATCGGGGACGGCGACGGCCTCGCCGGGGACGGACCGCCACACGACCACCCGCACCAGCACGGAGCGTCGCAGCAGCACCGTGCACAGCCGTGCCAGGGCCCGGCGTGCCTCCGGTCCGCCGGCACTCCACGGTCCGGCCACCAGCATCTCGGTCCTGGCCACGTGAGCCAGGCTCCGGACCGTCGCCCGCATCAGCGCGGCATCGGTGATCCGTTCCACGAGTGCCGGCTCGGGCGCGGCACGCGGCCAGGGCATCCGGCCCGGGGCGGCTTCGCGCTTCAGGGAGTCCACCACCGGGCGCAGTGCGCCGAGGCCGCGGATGAGGGTGTGCAGTTCCTCCAGCAGCCGCCCGGACAGCCGGGTCACCACCCGTTCGGGATGCTCCGGCCACAGCGCGCCGTCCCGCTCGACGACGGCGCCGAGCGCCCGCAGCCGGTCGACGTCACGGGCGGCCGCTCCGTCCGTCCCGCCCGCCGGCCCCACGACCGCCGCGACGGGGAGACCCGGCCGGCGCAGCAAGCGCCGGTACAACTCCTCCTCCGCCGGGGTGAATCCCAGGATCTGCATACCGTGCACGGGCGGCTTTCCCCTGTCTCGATCGGTGATCACGACCCGGAAAGCGCGGTCCGGACGCCGTTCCCGGCGTCCGGACCGCGCTGCCCCCCACCGGTGGGCGGAACCACCGAGGATCAGCGCGGCTTCTGCGGGTTGTCCTCCTGCCAGCCGTTGACGGGCCCACAGGCTTCGATCGAGGTCATACAGCTGTCGGTCGCCGTCACTCCGGTGTGCCCGGACACCGCGCCCTGTCCCGCCAGTGCCGCGGACGCCCCCGCGGTCACCAGGACGGTGAGCGCCACGGCTGCCGCTCCCCGGCACGCCTTGCTGGTCGCGATACGCATCATGGGTCTTCCCCTCCCCGGCGCCCGAAGCGCCTGTCCCCGCCCGCTGACCGGGGTGATCCCCCGCTCACGTCAGGAAGCATGGCAGCGCGCGGGCGGCCCGTGACCGGTCGCCGGTGGCAGCCTCCTGCCGCCAGCGCGTGCACGATCCTGCCAGCGCACGGTCGGCTAGCCTGCGGAACATGACCGACGACCCCCGCTTCACCGCCGCCTTCTGGGACGAGCGCTACTCCTCCGCCGACCGGCTGTGGAGCGGCGATCCCAATCCCGCTCTGGTGGACGAGGTGTCCGGGCTGGCCCCGGGCCGGGCGCTGGAGGCCGGGTGCGGTGAGGGCGCGGACTCCCTCTGGCTCGCCCGGCAGGGGTGGACGGTCACCGGGACGGACGTCTCGCAGGTGGCCCTGGACCGGGCCGCCGGGCACACGCCGCAGGAGCTGGCCGGGCAGGTCACCTGGCGGCGGACCGACGTGCTGGACTGGATGCCGGAGACGGCCGCCTACGAGCTGGTGTTCGCCACGTTCCTGCACCTGCCGTCGCACGTGCGCCGCCAGGTGTTCGCGGGTCTCGCCGAGGCCGTCGCGCCGGGCGGCAGCCTGGTCGTGATCCTGCACCACCCGCGGGACCTGACCGACGGCGCCGTGCCGCGGCCGCCGGAGCCGGACCTGTTCTGCACGGCCGACGAGCTGGCCGACGACCTCGTCCCGGTCGGCGGCTGGACCGTGCACACCCGGGACGCCCGGCCGCGGACGGTGACCCACGAGGGCCGCGAGGTCACCGTCCACGACGCGGTGCTGCGCGCCGAACGCGCCGTCTGACGGGTCCGGTCCGGTCCGGTCCGGTCCGGTCAGAAGAACTTCGCCCAGTCCTGGTCCCAGATCTGCTTGACGCACAGGACCAGGAAGAGCAGTCCGGCGACGGCCAGCATCACGTTGCTCGCGATCCCGTTGCGCCACTCGACGGGCGTGCGGGTGGAGTTGAGGAGCCAGATCAGGGTCAGCGCCAGGAACGGCATGAAGGCCGCGCCGAGGACGCCGTAGAGGATGATCAGGCGGAACGGCTGGCCCTGGAAGAGCAGCACGATCGGCGGGAAGGTCAGCCAGAGCAGGTAGCCGCGGAACGCCCAGGACTTCTCGCGGCGGCCCTCGGCGACCTCCTCGCCGGTGGCGGCCCGCTTGGTGCGGTAGCGGGCGGCGAAGTCGGCGAACATCAGGCTCACGCCGTGCCAGACGCCGATCAGGGAGGTGAAGGAGGTGGCGAAGAAGCCGATCAGGAAGAACTTGGCGGTGGCGGTCCCGTACTCCTCCTCCAGGATGTCGCCGAGCTGGATCAGGCCCTTGTCGCCGGAGGCGATCGCGATGCCCGAGGAGTGCAGCAGCTCGGCGCCCACGATGAGCATCGCCACGACGAAGATGCCGGTGGTGATGTAGGCGACCCGGTTGTCGAGCCGCATCACCTTCATCCAGCCGGTGTTCGTCCAGCCCTTGGCGTTCACCCAGTAGCCGTAGGCGGCCAGCGTGATGGTGCCGCCCACGCCGCCGATGAGGCCGAGGGTGTTGAGGACGGAGTCCTTGCCGTCCGGGAGGACCGGCAGCAGGCCGGCGAAGAGTCCACCCAGATGAGGGACCACGCGGATCGCCAGGTAGACGGTGACCAGGAACATGACGCCCACCAGGACGGTCATGACCTTCTCGAACACCGCGTACCGGTTGAACCAGACGAAGACCAGCCCGACCAGGCCGGTGGAGACCGCCCACCACTCCAGGTCCATCACGCCGGGGAACAGCGCCTGCAGTGGCAGTCCGCTCGACGACATGGCGGCGGCTCCGTAGACGAAGCCCCAGACGATCGCGTAGACGACGAAGAAGACGGTGGTCCAGGCGCCCAGTGACGCCCAGCCGTCGAAGAGGGTGCGGCCGGTGGCCAGGTGCCAGCGGCCGGCCGCCTCGGCGAGGGCGATCTTGACGACGCAGCCGATGACGGCGGCCCACAGCAGCGTGTAGCCGAAGTTGGTCCCGGCGACCAGGGTCGCCACCAGGTCGCCGGCGCCCACGCCGGTCGCCGCGACGACGATGCCGGGGCCGATGTACTTCCAACTCGATTTCCGGGGTGCGGCGTTGCTCGTGTTGTCAGCCATGGCGATCAACCTGGCCCACCCCGGCCGCACCGGCAAGGGGCGCGGCAGGACGACGTCCGCCGCTCCCCCGGCATCGCGCGGGCTACGCCTCCGTCGGCCCCGGCTTCCGCCCGCCGTCACCGTCGGCCTTCGCGTCCGCTTCCTCGTCGGCCTCCGTGTCGGCCTTCGCCTCCGTGTCGGCCTTGGCCTCCGCATCCACGGCCGTGGCGTCGCCGGCCGGCTTCACGGCTGCGTCATCCGCCTCGGCCTCCGCCGGGGCGTCGGCGTCGGAGTCGGCGTCCGTCTCCGCATCGCCGTTTGCGTCGGCCGGCCGCGCGTCGGCCTCCTCGAAGTACGCGTCGAGGACGGCGTCCAGCTCCGTCTCCCAACGGGCGACGTCCGCGCGGGACTTGGCGTCGATCTCGATCCAGTACCACCGGCGGTCCGGGGTGTGCACGACGACCGTGTACCGCTTGCCGAAGCCCGAGGTCGACGTCTCGACGGCGCCGATCTCGTCCCAGCGGAACTCGCACTCCTGGTCGTCCAGGCACAGGCGGATGCCGGCGTGGTCGGCGACGAGGCGGGCGCGGAAGTCCTTGGCCTCGAGGACCGGACCGTCCGGCACGGGCGCGGACGCGGAGGCGCCCTCGCCCAGGTCCTCGGCGTCCTCGCCGGACGCGGCGGCCTCGCCGGAGTCGTCGGCCTCCGGCGCGGCGTCCTCCACGACGGCGTCGGCCTCGTCGGACGCCGCGCCGGGCACGGCGGCGTCCTCGGGCGCGCCGTCGGCCGTCGCCGGGACGGTGAGCCCCGGGATCAGGGCCGGGTCGACGGCGGCGGGCGGGGTCAGGGGCTTGGTGTTTGAACCGATGCGCTGCTCCACAGCCCGCAGTATGGTCCACGACCCCACCCCACGGAAAACCTGTCGTCGCATCGTTACCGAGGAACGTGGCCGCGGCCCGGGGGACTTACATGGCATCCGTGGCGAAACGGATGGCCCATTCCCGTGCCTCCTCGGCCGGCAGCGCGGCCCCTTCGGCCCTGGCCGCGCGGTACGCGTCCTCCCCCAGCGCGGCCCGCAGCTCCTCCAGGCACCGTGCGGTGTCCAGGGCCGCGACCCGGTAGGCCGCGATGCGCGTCTCCTCGACGGGCCAGCGGGCCTCGGAGGCGCCGAACAGGCGGGCGGCCTCGCGGTGGCGGCCGAGCAGCCAGGCGCAGTGGGCCAGCGTGTCGTGGCCCAGCGCGAGGGCGCGCGGGTCGGCGAAGTCCCGCTGCGGCTCGAGGACGCCGAGGACGTGCGCCAGTGCGCCGTCGGGCCCGGTGAGGCGCCGCTCGACGATCAGGGTCTTCGCCCGTACCCAGTGCAGGTAGGGGCGGTGCCAGCGCTCGTCCTGCTCCCGGGAGAGGCCGAAGGCGCGCTCCAGACAAACCAGCGCCTCCTCGATGCGGCCGGTCGCGCACAGCGCGCTGGCCAGGATGCTGAGCGCGTTCTGCTCGCCGTAGCGGTCGGCGGCGGCCCGCAGGTCCGTCACCGCCGCGCGGAAGGCGTCCAGGCTCTCCTCGACCCCGCCGCCGGTGAGGGTGGCCAGCGCGGTCACCGTGGTGGCCCAGCCCACCGAGGCCTGGTCGCCGTCGGCCCGGGCGCGCGCGGCCGCCTCGGCGGCCTGGCCGGCGGCGGCCTCCAGGTCGGCGGGGAAGACGGCCAGGAAGGCGCAGGCCCACATGGCCCGGGTACGGGCGGCCCGCACCACCGGGTCGCCGTCCGCGGGGGCGGTGGCGGCCAGGGCGCGGCGCAGCCAGCCGACGCCCTGTTCGGCGGCGCCGGTGGCGGTCCAGTACCAGACGAGGCCGTGGGCGATGTCCAGGGCGGCGCGCGCCTGCGCCGGCTCGGCGTCCTCCCGCACCCCGTACTCCAGGGCCTGGCGGAGGTTGGGCAGTTCCCGCCCCAGTTCACGCAGCCGCGCGGCCTGGCCGGGGCCCGCCCACCGTTCGTAGGCCTCGCGCACCATGTCGCGGAACCACAGAAGGTGCCGGGTGCGGGCGTCGTCGAGGTCCCCGCCGCGGGCGAGCCGGTCGCGGCCGTACTCGCGGACCGTCTCCAGCATCGTGTAGCGGCGGCCGGCGCCGTCGCCGGGCTCGGTGAGCAGCAGGGAGTGGTCGATCAGGCCGTCGACGGCGTCGAGCAGCTCCTCCGGGCCGGTCTCCCCGCCGCCACGGGTCTCCCCTCCGGTACGGGTTTCCTCGCCGGGGCCCGCGCCGGTGCGGGCGCCCTCGCCGGGACCGGTCTCCGCGCCGGTGCGGGGGACCTCCCACACGGCGTGCGCCGCCTCCAGCGATATCGAGCCGACGAACACCGACAGCCGGGCCCACAGCCGCTGTTCGGCGGGGGTGCAGAGCTGGTGGCTCCAGTCGAGCATGGCGCGCAGCGAGCGGTGCCGTTCGGGCGCCACCGGGTCGCCCTTGCTGAGCAGTGGCAGGCGTTCGTCGAGGCGGTCGAGGAGCTGTCCCGGGGAGAGCGCACGCAGCCGCCGGGCCGCGAACTCGATGGCCAGCGGGAGCCCGTCGAGGCGGCGGATGACGGCGCGGGCGTGCTCCACGTCGTCCGGCGACCAGGCCGCGTCGGCCAGCAGGGCGGCGCGGTCGGTGAGTAAGGCGAGCGAGGCGTCCTCGGGGAGCGGCGGGACGACGTAGAGCCGTTCGGCGGCCGGGCCGAGCGGCAGCCGGCTGGTGGCGAGCAGGCGGACGCCGGTGGTGGAGGCCAGCAGCAGGTGGGCGAGCCGGGCGCAGGCGGCGGCGAGGTGTTCGCAGTTGTCGAGCACCAGCAGGATCTCGCGGCCGCGCAGGGCGTCGGCCAGGTGGGCCGTCGGCGTGGTGTGCGGGGGCACGGGCGCCAGGCCGAGCCCTTCGACGACGGCGTAGGGCAGGACGTCGGGGCTGGTGACCTCGGCGAGCTCCACCCAGCACGCGCCGTCGCGCAGCAGCAGTCCGGCGGTGCGGGCGGCGCGCTGGGCGAGGCGGGTCTTGCCGACGCCTCCGACGCCGGTGAGGGTGAGCAGCCGGTGCTCGGCGAGCAGCCGGCACACCTCCTCCACCTCGTGGTCGCGGCCGACGAAGCGGGTGGGCGGGTCGGGCACGCCGCGCGGCGCGTGCGGGACGCCCTCGGCCGCGCCGCCGGGGCCGTCCTCGGTGTCCTGCCACGGGGCGTCGGACGGCGGTCCGTACGGCGCCCCGGCGGCCGTGCCCTGGCGGGGCAGGCCGGGCGGCAGGCCGTGGGGCGGCTCGCCCGACGACGGGTCCGGCGCGCGGGCGGGGCCCGCCGCGGAGCCCGTGAACGGGAAGGAGGTGCCGGCGGTCGGGCGGGGCGGCGGCCCGGCCGGGGGCCGGGCGGCGGGCTCCGCCTCGGGCGGCAGTCCCGCCGCCTGCCGCCAGCGCCGGTGCCACTCGCCGGTGCCGGTGACCCCGCAGGCCTCCAGGTAGGCGGCGACCACCGGCCAGGCGGGCAGCCGGTGCCCGGAGGCGGCGGCGGACAGGCTGGACGCCGAGTAGGGCACCCGGGAGGCGAGTTCGCGGTACGGCACGTTGCCGGTGCGCCGCCGGAGCATGCGGAGGTCGGCCGCGAACTCGGCGGCCTTCCCCTGCCCGGGCTCGATCGGCTTCTCCCGGCGTCCCATGTCGTGTGCGACCCCCCGGCCACTCGGCGATGTTCGCTTTGATCTCACGTTGTCCAGTAATTGTCCAGTGACGCCTGGGCACGCGTGGTCAACATGACGAACGGTCAGGATGGCCTTCGCCGCGCTCGCCGGTGATCGGGGGACCGTCGGGCGCCGGTGCTTCTTCGCGGGGAAGTCTTGGGGAACATGGGGGCCATCATGTGGGCCTCTCCGCGGAGGAGTTGATCTCCGCCGGGCCGCGTCGGCGCGGCCCGGCGGAGACCGGCCCGGTCCGGTGTCGGTCCAGGACAAGGGCCGTCGGCGTCAGTCCAGGACGGCCATCGCGTCGATCTCGATCAGCAGGCCGGGCGGCAGGCCCACGTAGACGGTGGTGCGGCAGGCCGGCGGCTGGGTGAGCCGCTCGCCGAAGTAGGCGTTCCAGATCTGGTTCATCTCCGCGAAGTGGTCCACGTCGGTGAGGTAGACGCGCAGCATCATCACGTCGTCCCAGCCGGAGCCGCCCTCCTTCAGCACCGCCTCGACGTTGGCGAGGGTCCGCAGGGTCTGCTCGCGCAGCGTCGGGCCGGCCGGCGTGGGCGGCTGCCCCTCCTCGGCGGGCAGGAAGCCGACCTGTCCGGCGACCTGGAGGATGTTCCCCTTGCGCAGGCCGTGGGAGAAGGCCGCGGGCGGAGCGGTGTGGGTGCTGGGGGTCAGTGCGGTCTTCTCTGTCATGGTCATCCTCCGGATGCTCGTGGACGGGGTCCCGATCATGGGAAAGTGAAACAGCCCGGATCCCGCAGCGCACAGGAGGCCCGAATGTCCGCGGATGCCGTCACCCGTCTTTCCGGGGAGCGGATCGACCACCGGTTCAAGGGTCTGCCGCTCGACGCGGACGCTCTGACCGTGGGCGAGCTGGCGGCGCAGCGGCGGAATCTGTTCACCGGCGGGTTCACCACCCCCGTGCTGACGCTTTCCGCCGAGCGCCTGCGCCACAACCTGCGGCTCATGGAGTCGTACACCGAGCGCCACGGCCTGGCGTTCGCCCCGCACGGCAAGACGACGATGGCCCCGCAGCTGTTCCGGCAGCAGCTGGAGCACGGCGCGTGGGGCATCACGCTGGCGGTGCCGCACCAGGTGCGGGTGGCGCGGGCCTTCGGGGTGCGGCGGATCTTCCTGGCCAACGAGCTGGTCGACCCGGCCGCGCTGCGCTGGGTCGCCGCCGAGCTGACCGCCGATCCGGCGTTCCGCTTCATCTGTTACGCCGACTCGGTGCGCGGCGTCGAGCTGATGGACGCGGCGCTGCGGCAGGTGGGCGGGCGGCCGGTGGACGTGGTGGTGGAGCTGGCCGCCGGGGACGGCGCGCGGACCGGGGCGCGGACCGAGGCCGACTGCCTGGCCGTCGCCGAGGCGGTGGCCGCGGCGCCGTCGCTGCGGCTGGCGGGCGTGGCGGGCTACGAGGGCGAGGTCCCGGACGCCACCGAGGAGCGGGTGCGCGCCTGGCTGGTGCGGCTGGTGGAGCTGGCGGCGAGGCTGGACAAGGCGGGGCTGTTCACCGGCACCGGTCTGGAGGAGATCGTGGTCAGCGCGGGCGGCAGCGCCTGGTTCGACACGGTCGCCGAGGTCTTCACCCGTCTGCCGGGGCTGAGCCGGCCCCCGTTGAAGCTGCTGCGCTCGGGCGCGTACGTCTCGCACGACGACGGCCACTACCGCTCGATCACGCCGTTCGTGCGCGTTCCCGAGGAGGGCGCGCTGGAGCCGGCGTTCCGGCTGTGGGCGCAGGTCGTCTCCCGTCCCACCGGGGAGCAGGCGTTCCTCAACGCGGGCAAGCGGGACGCCGCGTACGACCTGGGCATGCCGGAGGCGCAGGTGGTGCGCCGCGGCGACGTCGAGCGTCCGGCCGAGGCCATCGCCGTCACCCGGCTGTCCGACCAGCACGCCTGGCTGGAGACCGGGCCCGGCGCGGACCTGGAGGTCGGCGACTGGGTGGGCATGGGGCTGTCGCACCCGTGCACCGTCTTCGACAAATGGCAGCTGATCCCTCTGGTCGAGGCGGACGGCACGGTGGTGGACTACATCCGTACGTTCTTCTGACGGATCATCTGAGGGATCTTCCGACGGACGGCTCCGCGGCCGTCCGCCCAGCGAAGTGGGGGCCGCCGTGCATCTGGCCGATCTGGTCGTTCAGGACGCCGAGGTGGTGGACGGCACCGGGGGTCCGTCCTACCGGGCCGACGTGGCGGTCAAGGACGGCCGCGTCGTGCAGATCGTCCGCGAGGCGGCCGCGGCCGGGTGCCAGCGCCCGGTCGGCACCCGGATGCTGGACGCGGAGGGCCTGGCCCTGGCGCCCGGGTTCGTGGACATGCACTCCCACAGCGACCTGGCGCTGCTCACCGACCCGGACCACTCGGCGAAGCTCGCGCAGGGCGTCACCCTGGAGGTCGTGGGCCAGGACGGGCTCTCCTACGCGCCCGTCGACGACCGCACGCTGGCCGAGGTGCGGCAGGCGGTGGCCGGCTGGAACGGTCCGGGCGAGGATGTCGACTTCGACTGGCGGTCGGTGGGCGAGTACCTGGACCGGCTGGACCGGGGAGTCGACGGCGAGGGCATCGCGGTGAACGCCGCGTACCTGGTGCCGCAGGGCACCGTCCGGATGCTGGCGATGGGCTGGGAGAACCGCCCGCCTTCGGAGGCGGAGCTGGACCGGATGCGCGAGCTGGTGGCGGCCGGGCTGCGCGAGGGGGCGGTGGGCATGTCGTCGGGGCTCACCTATCCGCCCGGCATGTATGCCGGCGCCGGGGAGCTGACCGAGCTGTGCCGGGTGGTCGCCCGGGCGGGGGGCTACTGGTGCCCGCACCACCGCTCGTACGGGGCCGGGGCCCTGGCGGCGTACCAGGAGGTGATCGGCATCGCCCAGGAGGCGGGCTGCGCCCTGCACCTGGCCCACGCGACGCTCAACTTCGCGGAGAACGAGGGGCGTCACGGCGAGCTGGAGGCCCTGCTGGACGAGGCGCTGGACGCCGGCCGCGACCTGACGCTGGACACCTACCCGTACACCCCGGGCGCCACCACGCTGGCCGCGCTGCTGCCCGGCTGGGCGAGCGAGGGCGGCCCCGCCGCCATCCTGGAGCGGCTGCGGGACGACGCGGTCGCCGAGCGGATCCGGCACGTCCTGGAGGTGTCCGGCTCGGACGGCTGCCACGGCGTGCCGGTGGAGTGGGACACCGTGGAGATCTCCGGGGTGGTCGACCCCGCACTGACCGGGCGGGTGGGGCGGACGGTGGCGGACCTGGCGTCCGGCTCGGGGTCCTCGCCCTGGGAGGAGGCCCGCCGCCTGCTGCTGGCGGACCGGCTCGGCACGTCCGTCCTCCAGCACGTCGGCCACGAGGAGAACGTCCGCGCGCTGATGCGGCACCGGGCGCACACCGGGGGCTCCGACGGCATCCTGCACGGCACCAAGCCGCACCCCCGGGCGTACGGCACCTTTCCCCGGTACCTCGGCACGTACGTGCGGGAGCTGGGCGTGCTGACGCTGGAGGAGTGCGTCGCGCACCTCACCGGGCGGCCGGCCGCGCGGCTCGGCCTGCCGGACCGGGGTCTGGTCCGCGAGGGCCACCGGGCCGACCTGGTCCTCTTCGACCCCGCGACCGTCGCCGAGGGCGCCACCTTCGCGGAGCCCCGGACACCGCCGGCCGGCATCCCCTACGTCCTGGTGGACGGCCGCCTCGCCGTCGACGACGGTCACCGCACGGACGTCCTGGCGGGCCGCTCGGTGCGGGCGGGCCGCCCCCGCGGCTGACGCGGCCGGGGGCGTGCGCGGGCGCGGGGCTCCCGCGTTGCCGCGCGCGGGCCCGGGGGCGCGTCCTGTCCGGCGGTGCGTCCTAGCGGGGGCGGCGGGTGCTGTTGCCCCAGCCGTTTCCGCGGCCGCCGCCGCCGTCGTCGTAGTCCGGCCATCCCACCGTGGGCGAGGCGGGCGGGGACGTCTCCTTCACCGGCTCCCTGGTGGGCGTGGGCGTGGGTGAAGCCGTCCGGGTGGCCGAGGGGGTGGGAGTCGCGGTCGCCGTCCTCGACGGCGCCGCACCGGGCGTGACCGTGGCGGAAGGCGTCGACGCCTCCACGGACGGCATCAGCCCGGGGTCGGCCATGTCGCCCACCGAGAGCCCCGGCGCGTTGGGACCGTTGCCGCCCCGGGACGGCTCCTCGGAACCGGAGGACAGCGCGAACCCCAGCACCGTCAGCGCCCCGAGCCCGACGACGCCCGCGCCGGTGGCCAGCAGCATCTGGCGGCTGCGCACGCGGCGGGAGCGCGCTCCCTCCCGCTCCGCCGCCCGGGCGGCCTCCCGCGCCGCGGCCCGGCCGACCGGCGCCGCCCCCGTCCGTCCGGCCTGACCGCCGTACCCGGCCTGCCCGCCGTGTCCGGCCCAGTCGTCGTGTCCGGCGGCCGCCCCGTAGGCGCCGTAGGACGCGAAGTCGTCGAAGTCGGCGGCAGCGGAGGAGGAGGGGGCCGCTCCGTACGTGGCGGAGTCGGCGTACAGGCCGTGGCCCGGATACCCGTCCGCACCGCTGCCGGAGGCCTCACCGGCGTATCCCGCCGGCGGATACCCGTACGAGCCGACGGACCCCCCGGGGACCTCGTGCCCACCCGGAGCCGGGTGTCCGGCAGGCGCCCCGGGAGCCCCGCGCCCCGCAGAGGTCCCGGGCACGGCGTCGGCGCCGGGCGCGGGCGGCCAGGCGCCGTGCGGCCCTTGGCCGCCGGGCGTCACCGGCAGCTCACGCGTGGCCGCCTCGTCCCCACCGTCCGGGCGGTCACCCCGCACCGGCGGCAGCTCACGGGTGGCCTCCGCGTCACCCGCGGCGGGCCACCCGGAGGGGGCGGGTACCTCGGTCGGAGGTACCGCCGGCGGCTCCGGCGCGTCGTGCGCGCCCGGTCCGTGTTCTGGGGTGATGGACATGGGTGCGAATTGTAAAGACAGGCGTGGCGCAGAACACACCCGGAGTCCCCCCATCCCGCCCGCACGGACCGCCGAACGGGTCCCCGCACACCGCGAACAGGGGCGAACCGTTCCCCCGGCCTCCCCCGCGCCGGACGTCCGGACGTGTCGGAGAACACGAGGCGACCCGGGACGTATCCCCGTAGGCTCACGTCATGCAGGTGATCCAGTCGTCCAAGCTCGCCAACGTCTGTTACGAGATCCGGGGCCCGGTGCTCGAGGAGGCGACCCGGCTGGAGGCCGCCGGTCACCGCATCCTCAAGCTGAACACCGGCAACCCGGCCGCCTTCGGGTTCGAGTGCCCGCCGGAGATCCTCGAGGACATACTGCGCAACGTCGGCTCGGCGCACGGCTACGGCGACGCCAAGGGCCTGCTGGCCGCCCGCCGCGCGGTGGTGATGCACAACCAGACCCTGGGCATCGAGACCGACGTCGAGCACGTCTTCGTCGGCAACGGCGTGTCCGAGCTGATCGTGATGGCGATGCAGGGCCTGCTGGACAACGGCGACGAGGTGCTGGTCCCCGCCCCGGACTACCCGCTGTGGACGGCGGCCGTGGCCCTGTCCGGCGGCACTCCGGTCCACTACGTCTGCGACGAGCAGGCCGACTGGATGCCGGACCTGGCCGACATCGAGGCCAAGATCACCGACCGCACCAAGGCAATCGTGATCATCAACCCGAACAACCCGACCGGCGCCGTCTACAGCGACGACCTGCTGCGCGGGCTCACGGACATCGCGCGCCGCCACAACCTGCTGGTCTGCTCGGACGAGATCTACGACAAGATCCTCTACGAGGACGCCACCCACACCCCCACGGCGGCGATCGCCCCGGACCTGCTGACGCTCACCTTCAACGGCATGTCGAAGTCGTACCGGGTGGCGGGCTACCGGGTGGGCTGGATGTCGATCTCCGGCCCCAAGGCGCACGCGGACTCCTACATCGAGGGCCTCAACATCCTCGCCAACATGCGCCTGTGCGCCAACATGCCCGGACAGCACGGCGTGGTCGCCGCGCTCAGCGGCCGGCAGACGATCCAGGACCTGGTGCTCCCGGGCGGCCGGCTGCGCGAGCAGCGCGACGTCGCCCACGAGCTGCTGACGCGGATCCCGGGCGTGAGCTGCGTCAAGCCGAAGGGCGCGCTCTACCTCTTCCCGCGGCTGGACCCGAAGGTCTACCCGATCAAGGACGACCGACGGATGGTCCTGGACCTGCTGCGCCGGGAGAAGATCATGGTGGTGCAGGGCACCGGCTTCAACTGGCCCGACACGGACCACTTCCGGATCGTCACACTGCCCTCGGTCGCCGACCTGCGGGACGCGATCGGCCGCATCGGACGGTTCCTGGAGACCTACCGCCAGAACTGAGCGACGGGCCGCTCGGGCGGTCCGCCGGCGGGTCCGACACGCCGCGCCGAGCTGGGACTCGACACAACTTTAGACACGTTCCAATGTAGGATGGCTTCCTGTCGGAGCGCAGGAGGCCTTCCCATGTACGAACCGATCCGCAGCAAGTCGGTCCACACCATGGCCGGCCCCGGCACGGAGGTCCCCCGCAGGTCACGTGAGGCGGAGCTGGAGTTCCAGCTGGCCGGCCACCTGGCCGCGCTGCTCGCGGTGACCGACGAGCTCCGGGCCCTGGCGCCGTGCGCCGGTCTGGACGAGGCGGCCGAACAGCTGGCCGAGCAGGTGGCCAGGCTGCGCGGCGGCTCCGCCCCGGCGCGCGCGGCGTTCCCCGGCCCGTCGGAGCAGGACGACCGGCGGGCGCGGGTCACGGCCCTGCACCGCCGGGCGCACGACCTCGCCGGCCGGGCGCTGGTGGTCGCCGCGTCCCGTGCCGACACCCGGGCGGCCATCCTCGCCGCCCAGCGCATGGAGGCCCACGCCGAGGCCGCCGCGCGCCCCCTCAGCCCCTGCTGAGGCTCCCCCGAGCGGCCCCGGTCCGCGCCTGCCACGAAGCGGCGCGGGCCGGGTGCCACGAGACGTCCCCCGTCCGGTGCGGCGGAACGTCCCCCGCGAGATGCGCCGGAACGTTCCGCCGGGTCAGCGGCGCACGTGCACCGTGGCCGAGGCCTCCGCGCCCTCGTGCAGGGCGTCGCCCGGCCAGGCGACCGTGAACGTCACGTCCCCCTTGGACCGCGGCGCGTGCCGGACCGTGAAGGACCCGTCCGCCCCGGCGGTCACCGGCGCGAGCCGCACGACGCCGTCCCGGTCGGCGACGGTCACCGTGAGGGTGGCGGGAGCGGCGAGCGGCAGCCCCCGGGCGTGCAGCGAGCCGGTGATCTCCACACCGCCCTTGCGGGTCGCCTCGGCCGGCGCGGTGAGCGCCAGCGTGGCGGACGCCTTGGCCACGGGCACGGTGATCCGCGCGTCCTCGGCCGCCTTGTGCAGGCTGTCGCCCGCGTAGGAGAACCGGTAGGTGGCCTCGCCCACCAGCTGGGGCACGTCGCTGACGGTGAAGGCGCCGTCCTCCCCGGCCGTGACCGGCTCGAGGGCGTGGGCGCCGTCGGCGTCCTCCCGCACCACCTCGATCCGCGGGGCGTCGGCCGGCGCGGGTCCGTCGAGCTCCAGCCGGCCGCGCAGCGTGACCTGCTCACCGGCGGTCGCCCGGGCCGGCTCGTGGCTCGTGCCGTCCGCGAACCGGGAGGCGGACAGGCCGTCCGGGGTGGGGACCACGTGCAGCCAGAAGCCGGTGCCCGCGGCGTCGGTCGTCACGACGAACAGCGAGCGGCCGTCCGGCGCGAACGCGACGCCGCGCGGCACGACGCGGTCGCCGCCGTCGCCCTCGAGGACCACCTCCACGGGCGGGCGGGTGTCCGCCGGGTCTGCGGGTTCCAGGAGCAGGTCCGCGGCGTCGCCGGAGGCCGCGGCCCCCCGCGCGAACCACTTGCCGTCGTCGCTGTAGGCGACGGCCGTCGGCTCGGCCCCCTCGGGCAGCGGCGTGTAACGGTTCTCCCGGGGGGACAGGCCGGGCAGGGCGAGCAGCGCGGCGCCACGGGCCGGGTCGGCGAAGGCGAGGGTGGAGCCGTCCGGCGAGAAGGCGGCGTCGCGGAAGTCCAGGCCGCCGAGCCCCGTGCCGTCCTGGCCGAGCCAGGTCTCCCCGAGGAAGTCGAGCACCCCGCCGTACTCCGCCTCCTCGACGACCCGGTACAGGTTGATGTTCGGATCGTCGTTGAAGGCGGTGCGCCCCGAGACGATCATCAGCATGTCCGTGGGGCCGGCCGCCAGGTGGCCGGGCCCGCCGAGGTACATGACGGTCCGCGGGTCCGCCCCGTCGGCCGCCGTGGCGTGGACGGTGGGCATCACCGTCGCCTCGGCGCAGTCCTGGGGCGAGGCGCCCTCCTGACTGGTGAAGAAGAGCAGATGGCCGGCGTGGAACAACTCGCGCCCGCAGTCGTCGACCGGGGCCGGTGTGCTTCCGAGGGGTGCGAGATCGGCGTCGAAGGCCTGGATGCTGTCCCGCTGCCCGACCAGGACGCGCGCCCCGCCGGGCTCGGCCGCGATGCCGGAGACCCTCCCCTCGGTCTGCCGCTGCGCCCGCAGGACGCCGTCGAAGTCGTAGCCGAGGATGGTCCCCGGGCCGTCGCCGCCCTCGGCGGTGTTCTCGTCGGCGATCCAGACCCGCTCGTTGGCCGCGTCCACGGCGAACTGCGAGAAGGAGGAGACCGGCAGCTTCACCACCGTCTCCGACGCCGACGCCGTGTCCGGGGCGGCCCCCGCCGCCGGTCCCGCCGTGGCCGTCAGGCCCGCCCCCGCCATCACGACGGCCAGCAGGGCGGTGCCCGCCCGGCCGCCCGCCCGTGCCCTGTATCCGTTCAACTGTGCCCCCACAGGTCTCGTCGAGGCGCGGCGTCACACGATGCCGCACGCGGGACACATCGAAGCGCTCGGGGCGGAACGGGCACAAGGGAGTTGTGTGACAAGCGTGTACCAGGCGCCGGGTACCGGGCACGGGGGCATGTCCGCCGCTCCGTGCCGCCCGCCGCCGGGTGGCGTGCGCGAGGATGGAGGCATGGCAAACCGACTCGCGCAGGCCACGTCCCCCTACCTCCTCCAGCACGCCGACAACCCGGTCGACTGGTGGGAGTGGCAGCCCGCCGCCTTCGAGGAGGCCCGCCGGCGGGACGTCCCGCTGCTGCTCAGCGTGGGGTACAGCAGCTGCCACTGGTGCCATGTGATGGCGCACGAGAGCTTCGAGGACGAGACGGTCGCCGCCTACCTCAACGAGCACTTCGTCCCCGTGAAGGTCGACCGCGAGGAGCGGCCGGACGTGGACGCCGTGTACATGGAGGCGGTTCAGGCGGCCACCGGGCAGGGCGGCTGGCCGATGACCGTCTTCCTCACCCCGGACGCCGAGCCGTTCTACTTCGGCACGTACTTCCCGCCCGAGCCCCGGCACGGCCAGCCCGGTTTCCTGCAGGTGCTGCAGGGCGTGCACGCCGCCTGGGCGGAGCGGCGCGACGAGGTCACCGAGGTCGCCGGGAAGATCGTGCAGGACCTGTCGGGGCGGGTCATGCCGTTCGGCGACGCGGGCGAAACGGCGCCCGGCGAGGAGGACATGGCGGCGGCCCTGCTGGGGCTGACCCGCGAATACGACGCGGTGCGCGGCGGGTTCGGGGGCGCGCCCAAGTTCCCGCCGTCCATGGTGCTGGAGTTCCTGCTGCGCCACCACGCCCGCACCGGCTCGGAGGGCGCGCTGCAGATGGCCGCCGACACCTGCGAGCGGATGGCGCGCGGCGGCATCTACGACCAGCTCGGCGGCGGCTTCGCCCGGTACTCGGTGGACCGGGACTGGATCGTGCCGCACTTCGAGAAGATGCTCTACGACAACGCGCTGCTCTGCCGGGTCTACGCCCACCTGTGGCGGGCCACCGGCTCGGACCTGGCCCGCCGGGTGGCGCTGGAGACCGCCGACTTCATGGTGCGCGAACTGCGCACCGCCGAGGGCGGGTTCGCCTCCGCGCTGGACGCGGACAGCGACGACGGCGCGGGCCGTCACGTGGAGGGCGCGTACTACGTCTGGACGCCGGAACAGCTGACCGAGGTGCTCGGCGAGGAGGACGGCGAACTGGCCGCCCGCGTCTTCGGGGTGACCGAGGAGGGCACCTTCGAGGAGGGCGCCTCGGTGCTGCGGCTGCCGCAGCAGGAGGGCGTCTTCGACGCCGACCGCGTGGCCTCGATCCGTCGCCGGCTCACCGAGGCCCGTACCCGGCGCCCGGCTCCCGGCCGGGACGACAAGGTGGTCGCGGCGTGGAACGGGCTGGCGGTCGCCGCGCTCGCGGAGACCGGCGCGTACTTCGCCCGGCCGGACCTGGTGGAGGCGGCGGTGGCCGCGGCGGACCTGCTGGTGCGGGTCCACATGGACGAGCACGCCGGACTGACCCGGACCAGCCGGGACGGCCGGGCGGGCGCCAACGCGGGCGTGCTGGAGGACTACGGCGACGTCGCCGAGGGGCTGATCACCCTGGCCGGGGTCACCGGGGAGGGTGTCTGGCTGGACTTCGCCGGGCTGCTGCTCGGACACGTGCGGGAGCGGTTCACCGACGAGGAGACCGGGACGCTGTACGACACGGCGGCGGACGCCGAGCGGCTGTTCCGGCGCCCGCAGGACCCCACCGACAACGCGGCGCCGTCCGGCTGGACGGCCGCGGCCGGGGCGATGCTGTCCTACGCGGCGCACACCGGTTCCGACGCGCACCGCACGGCGGCGGAGCGGGCGCTGGGCGTGGTGCGGCTGCTGTCCCGGCGGGTCCCGCGCTTCATCGGCTGGGGTCTCGCGGTGGCCGAGGCGGGCATCGACGGTCCGCGTGAGGTGGCCCTGGTCGGCCCGCGGGACGACGAGGCGACGCGCACCCTGCACCGGACCGCGCTGCTCGGCACGGCGCCGGGGGCGGTGGTGGCGGTCGGCGCGGAGGGCGGCGACGAGTTCCCTCTGCTGGCCGGCCGGCCGCTGGTGGGCGGCGCGCCCGCCGCCTACGTCTGCCGCCACTTCACCTGCGACGCCCCCACCACCGACCCCTCCCACCTTGCCCAGGTGCTCAACGCGCAGATGGCCTGAGCTCGGGGAGGCCTGAGCCCTGAGCCCGGGGGCGGGCACCGGCGGGTCGCTGCGTCCCCGCCACGCCTCGGCCCCGGGGGTCTCGCTCACCCGAGGGCAGGGGCCGCACGAGCCGGGACGTCGGCCTCGCCGTGCTTCGGCCCCCGAGGGCTCAGCGCTCGCCCGAGGGTAGGAGGCCGGACCCCGGCACGGGCGCCCGTGCGGGGGCCGGTGCTGGAGCGGCGGCGTGCCGGCCGGCTCTGTCCGGCATGAGGAGCGGCGTCGGCCCGGCACGGGGTTCGCGGGCCGACGGGCCGGTCGTCGGCGACACAGGTCCCGGCCCGGAGGCGGTCCGCCCTCTCGTGACGGCGCGGCGACCGGCCGCCGTGCGGGCTCCCGCTGGGCGGTGACCCCCTGTGCCGGCGCAGGGGCCGGACCCAACGCCAGGGCCCGGCCCGGCCCGGCGCAAAAGCCGGCCTCGGCGCGAAGACCCGCGCGCCGCGAGGACGTGCGAGGGGCTCAGATCGCGCGAGGGGGGCAGGTCGCGCGCGAGGGCTCAGGCTGTGCGCCAGGGCTCAGGACGTGCGAGGGAGTCAGGACGTGCCGGGGCCGTGCTCGGCGACGGCGCGGTCGACGATGTCGACCAGCTGCTGGTGGTGCGCGCCCTTCCAGTACACCCGCCCGCACCCGGCGCACTCGGCGAACACCTCGTAGGACCGCGACGTCCCCGCCTCCAGCCGGTCGGCGACGTCCTCCTTGGTGGCGGACCGCAGCTCCCCGTTGCACGCGGTGCACCGGGTCCACGGCCGCAGCCGGGGGGCGAACCGGCGCAGGACCTCGCCCAGCTGCTCGTCGGGCCGGGTGCTGTAGACGTACGCGCCCGCCCAGATCTCGCGCCGCCGCAGCAGTCCCCGGTCCCGGCTGAGCAGGATCCGGCGCTCGGCGGCGGACCGGGTGGCCAGGGCGGGGTCGCCGATGTCGGTCGACTCGTAGGCGACGTCGACGCCCAGCAGCCGCAGCCGCCGTGCCAGCGTCCCGAGGTGGACGTCGAGCAGGAACCGCAGCGGCACCTCCGGCGCCCCCGGCGTGAGCTGCGGCGGCCGCACCGCGCGGACCTCCACGCTCTCCCCCGCGGTCGGGTGGTGCGAGACCGGCACCGTCCGGCCGTCGACCAGCAGCTCGCCGACCTCGGTCAGCGGCACCCCCAGCGACTCCACGACGTGCCCCAGCGTCGACACCCCGTCGACCCGCGCCGTCGCCTCCCCGGCGCGCACGAAGAGCCGCAACTGCGGCGCGACCCGCACGTGGATCCCCGTCGCCCCCGCCCCCGTGCCGCCCGCACCCGCGCCCGTGCCGGCGCCCGCACCCGTTCCCGCACCCGCACCCGCACCCGCGGCACCCGTGTTCCCCGTGCCCTTGGCACCCGTACCCGTACCCGCGCCTGTGCTCGCACTGCCGACCATGCGGCCAGAATGACACGTGCGCCCGGGCGGACCGGAACGATTTCCGGCCCTCCCGGGCGCACGGTCCAGGGCGCGCGGACTACGCCTTCGTGTAGGCGACCAGCGAGATGCCGACGTAGTGGGCGATGAACGCCGCCAGCGTGAACGCGTGGAAGACCTCGTGGAACCCGAAGTACCGCGGCGACGGGTTCGGCTTCTTCATCGCGTAGATCACGCCGCCCACGCTGTAGAGCACCCCGCCGACCACCACGCACACCAGGACCGCGATGCCGCCCGTGCGCATGAAGTCCGGCAGGAAGAAGACCGCGGCCCAGCCCATCGCGATGTAGCAGGGCGTGTAGAGCCAGCGGGGCGCGCCGACCCAGAAGACCCGGAAGAGGATGCCCGCCACCGCGGCGGCCCAGATGCCCCACAGCAGCCACTGGCCCTGGGCGTCCGGCAGCAGCAGGATCGTCAGCGGCGTGTAGGTGCCGGCGATGATCAGGAAGATGTTGGCGTGGTCCAGTCGGCGCAGTACGCCGTCCATTCGGGGGGACCAGTCGCCACGGTGGTAGAGCGCGCTCACACCGAAGAGAAGACATGCCGTGAGGGCGTAGACCCCGCAGGCGATGCGTCCCCGGGTGGAGTCGGCGAGAGCGGTCAGGACGAGTCCGGCGATCAGGGCTGCCGGGAACATCCCCAGATGCAGCCAGCCGCGCAGCCGGGGCTTGATCTCCTGCGAGATCTGCTCCGGAAGTGAGGGTGCGGTCATGTCAATCATCGTACCTACGGGACCGTAAGTTACAGGTGAGTGCCCAGGTCACCGAGGGACCCGTGACCAGGCAAGTGTGCTCTTCCCCGCCGCCAAACACCACAATCAGTGAGGTTGCTCACGCCGCTCAGGTGTGCGCCCCCCTGGACAGATGGGCGCTTCTCCTCGAAGATCATATGAGTGAGACCTGCCGCGAATGAGCACCCGTAATCATCCGGGGCGGTCGAAACGCACCAAAAGGGCACCACCCACGTCCCGGGCAAGACCACCCGCAGCAACCCTGATTAGGAGCAATTCGTGGCGCGCGACATCGAGGCTCCCCCGTCCGTCCCCGCCGACGCGACGGAAGAACCCCCCACCAAGCACCGTGAACTGGTCTCGTGGGTCCACGAGATCGCCGAACTGACGCAGCCCGACAGGGTGGTCTGGTGCGACGGCTCGGAGGCCGAGTACGACCGGCTGTGCGAGGAGCTCGTCGGCAAGGGCACCTTCAGGCGGCTGGACCCGGTCAAGCGCCCGAACTCGTACTACGCGGCCTCGGACCCCACCGACGTCGCCCGGGTCGAGGACCGCACGTTCATCTGCTCCGAGCGCGAGCAGGACGCCGGCCCGACCAACCACTGGAAGGCCCCCGCCGAGATGCGGGAGATCTTCCAGGGCGCCGACGGGCAGGGCGGCATCTTCCGCGGCTCCATGCGCGGCCGGACGATGTACGTCGTCCCCTTCTGCATGGGCCCGCTGGGCTCCGACCTCTCCGCCATCGGCGTGGAGATCACCGACTCGGCGTACGTGGCCGTCTCGATGCGCACCATGACCCGGATGGGCCGGCCGGTGCTGGACGAGCTGGGCGACGACGGCTTCTTCGTGAAGGCCGTCCACACCCTCGGCGCCCCGCTGGAGCCGGGCGAGCAGGACGTGCCGTGGCCGTGCAACTCCACGAAGTACATCTCGCACTTCCCCGAGAGCCGTGAGATCTGGTCCTACGGCTCGGGCTACGGCGGCAACGCGCTGCTCGGCAAGAAGTGCTACGCCCTGCGCATCGCCTCGGTGATGGCGCGCGACGAGGGCTGGCTCGCCGAGCACATGCTGATCCTCAAGCTCACGCCGCCGCGGGGCGAGTCCACGTACGTGGCCGCCGCGTTCCCGAGTGCCTGCGGCAAGACGAACCTGGCCATGCTGGAGCCCACGGTCCGCGGCTGGACGGTGGAGACCATCGGCGACGACATCGCCTGGATGCGCTTCGGCGAGGACGGGCGGCTGTACGCCATCAACCCGGAGGCCGGCTTCTTCGGCGTCGCCCCCGGCACCGGCGAGCACACCAACGCCAACGCGATGAAGACCCTCTGGGGCAACGCGGTCTTCACCAACGTGGCGCTCACCGACGACGGCGACGTCTGGTGGGAGGGCATGACCGAGGAGCCCCCGGCCCACCTCACGGACTGGAAGGGGAACGACTGGACGCCGGAGTCCGGCACCCCGGCCGCCCACCCGAACGCCCGGTTCACCGTGCCGGCCGCGCAGTGCCCGATCATCGCGCCCGAGTGGGAGGACCCCAAGGGCGTCCCGATCTCCGCGATCCTCTTCGGCGGCCGCCGCGCCAGCGCGGTGCCGCTGGTCACCGAGTCCTTCGACTGGAACCACGGCGTCTTCCTCGGCGCCAACGTGGCCAGCGAGAAGACGGCCGCCGCCGAGGGCAAGGTCGGCGAGCTGCGCCGCGACCCGTTCGCCATGCTGCCGTTCTGCGGCTACAACATGGGCGACTACATGGCGCACTGGGTCGAGGTCGGCAAGGCCGCCGGCGAGGACGGCCAGGCCAAGCTGCCGAAGATCTACTACGTCAACTGGTTCCGCAAGGACGAGAGCGGCCGCTTCGTGTGGCCCGGGTTCGGCGAGAACAGCCGCGTCCTGAAGTGGATCGTCGACCGGCTCGACGGCAAGGCGGAGGGCGTCGAGACGCCCATCGGCATCCTGCCGGCGAAGGCCTCCTTCGACACCGAGGGCCTGGACATGCCGGAGGCGGACCTCGACCTGCTGCTCAGCGTCGACAAGGAGGTCTGGAAGCAGGAGGCCGCCCTGGTGCCGGACCACCTCAACACCTTCGGCGACCACACGCCGAAGGAGCTGTGGGACCAGTACGAGTCCCTGGTCCGCCGCCTCGGCTGACCCAGCTCCCGCGTACCCCGCGGCCGGCCACTCCCGACGTATGCCCTGACCGCGACGTCGCCTGGCCGGCCGCGGCCGTTCCCGGACCGCGGCAGGCTGCGCCGGGGGCGCCCGGGCCTCCCCGGGCCTTCTGAGTCACGCCGGGCCCCAGCCGGGCCTCGCCGGGCCTCGCCGGGCCTCGCCGGGCCTCAGCCGAGGATCTCGCGGGCGGCGCGGGTCGGGGTGAGGTCCAGGCGCCACGCCGCCCACGCCTCGCCGGGCGGGAGGCCGCGGCGCAGGTAGAGCTCCCAGGTGGCCGCGCAGTCGGCCAGCCGCGGGTCCTTCACCGTGGGGAGCAGTTCGGCCAGCTCCCGCTGGGCCACCGCGGCGCCGTCCGCCGAGGCGTACGGCAGCAGCGTGCAGCGCAGGAACCGCGCCCAGGCCTCGGCCCGGACGTCGCCGCAGGCGGCCGCCAGCTCCACCGCCTCGTCGCACAGCGCGAGCGCCCGTTCCTCGCGCGAGTTGCCCGCGTCGATCACCGCGAGCTCCACGCAGCTCCACGCCTCCCCGTGCACCACCCCGGCACGCCGGAAGTCGGCCCGCGCGTCCACCAGCAGCTGCCGCGCGAAGCCGGAGTTGCGCAGCGACCCGGCCCGCGCGGCGCGCTGGTCGCGCGTCACCCGGGCCAGGTGGTGGCGGGCCCAGCCCAGCCCGTAGACGTCCCGCATCCGGGAGAACAGCGCGCGGGAGCGTTCCAGTTCGCGGCCCGCCTCGTCGAGGTCGCCGGTCTCCTCCAGCGCCTGGCCCAGGTAGTGCAGCGTCCACGCCTCGCCGCGCAGGTCCTCCACCTCACGGTGCAGCGCGACCGCCTTGCGCAGGCCCTCCACGGCGGCGGCCGCCTCCCCGTCCGCCAGCCGGGCCCGCTCCAGCTGGGTGCGGGTCCACGCCTGCCCGCGGGTGTCCCGGGTGCGCCGGTACCCGTCGAGCGCGGCCCGCAGCTCCTGGCGTCCGCGCTCCACGTCGCCGGTGCGCAGCGCCAGCTGGCCGAACTGGTAGCGGGCCCACGCCTCTCCGTGCACCGCCTCGGCGGCCCGGTGCAGCGCCAGCGACTGCCGCAGCAGCTGACGCGCCTCGGCGAGGTTCCCCCGGTCGCGCTCCACGGCGCCCAGCGCGTGCAGGGTCCACGCCCGGTCGGCGGACAGCTCCGGCGCGCCCTGGAGGTTGACGGCCTCGCGCAGCTTGGCGGCGGCCTCCGGGAGGTTGCCCTGGTGGTGGAGCGTGATGCCGAGCGAGCCCATCGCCCGCGCCGCCTCGGCCTCCTGCTCGGAGGCCCGGTAGTCGTCCACCAGCGACGACAGCGTGCTCCTGGCCTTGTCGAGGTCGCCGATCTGCCGGGCGGCGATGCCGGTGCGCCAGGTCACCGAGCGGAGCATCAGCCCTTCGTCGACGGACCGGGCCAGCTCGTTGATCTCGCCCAGCCGGTACATGTCGCCCCGCAGCAGGCAGTAGTCGCAGAGCGCGCCGAGCAGGGCGTGCACGGCCGAGCTGTCCACGCCGTCCGCGTTGCGCAGTGCGGCGGTGATGAACGCGGACTCGTCGTCCAGCCAGCGCAGCGCCTCCTTGAGGGAGGAGAAGCCCTGCGGGGCCGCGCCGGCCGGGGTGGACAGGCCGGTGCGGGTGGAGATGTTGCCGTCGATCAGCCGCAGCACGGAGTCGGCGAGGGCGGCGTAGGTGGTGATCAGCCGGGTCTGGGCGGCGGTGCGTTCGGCCGGGGTCTCCTCCTCCTGGAGGCGTTCCTGGGCGAAGGCGCGGACGACGTCGTGCAGCCGGCAGCGGGTGCCGCGGACCGGCTCGACCAGGCCGGCCCGGGCCAGCGAGGCGAGGTGCCGCCAGGCGTCCCGCTCGTCGGTGTCCAGCAGCGAGGCGGCGGCCGCCGCGCCGAGCGAGGCCCGGCCGGCCAGCGCGAGCCGCCGCAGCAGGCGGCGGGCCTGCTCGGGCTGGTCGGAGTAGCGCAGCCACAGGGCCCGCTGGACGGGGGTGACCGGGCCGTAGGCGCCCAGGTCGTCGGCGAGCCGGCCCGCGCCGCGGGCACCGAGGGCGGTGCCGGCGACGCGCAGGGCCAGCGGCAGACCGCCGCACAGACGGTGGACGCGCTCGGTGGCCTCGTCGTCCCGGGCGCGTTCGGTGCCGGGTGGCGTGTAGGCGGCCAGGGCCTCCCGGGAGGCCTCCACCGGCAGTGGCTGCACGGCCAGCTGGTGGGAGCGGGCGGGCATGTCGCGCAGCAGCGCCAGCGGGGTGCGTGAGGTGACCAGCACCAGGCTCTCGGAACGCTCCGGAAGCAGGGCGCGCACCTGCTCCGGGTCGGAGGCGTCGTCCAGCACGACGATCACCGGCAGTCCGGCCAGGTGACGGCGGTAGAGCTCGGTGAGGCGGGTCAGCTGCTGCTCCGGGGTGGAGCCCTCGCGGAACAGGAGCTGTTCGCGGGGCGCGCCCAGGCGGTTCAGCAGGTGCAGCAACGCCTGTCTGGTGGGCAGCGGCGGGTCGGAGGGGGAGTCGCCGCGCAGGTCGACCAGGCAGGCGCCGCGGTACTCGTCGCGCAGGTCGTGGGCGGCGCGGGCGGCCAGCGCGGTGCGGCCGGAGCCGGGGGCGCCGTGCAGCACCACCACGGTGGGGCGGCTGTCGGCGTCGGCGCGGGCGGCACGGGCCCAGCGGCGGATGGCGGCCAGTTCCTCGCGGCGGCCCGCGAACGGGGCGTCCGCCGGCGGTAACTGGTCGAACGACCGCTCCAGCACGGCGCGGCGGCGGGCGGCGGCGCTCTTGTCGGTGCCGCGCAGCCGGGGCGGCGCGGTCGGCGTCCGGGGCGGGGCGGCGAGCCGGCGGTGCTGCTCCAGCCACGGCCGGATGCCGCGTAACTCCAGCGCGGTGAGCCACTGCAGCCGCAGCGCCTCGTGTCCTCCGGGCTGCAGCACGGCGCCGGCGTGGTGGTGGGCGGCGGGCACGTGCGAGGCGGTGACCCGCACGACGGCGGTCGCGGTGGCGGTCAGCCCGACGGAGATCCCCGCGCCGAGGGCGACCGCCCCGCCGGTGCCGAGGGCGAGGTCGGCGACGGTGGCGGTCGCGGCGGCCACCCCGGCCACCAGGAAGGTGGTCGGGCCGCCGCCCTCACGGGCGAAGCGCCGGGCGAAGGTGGGGTGGGCGTCGCGGACGGCGTCCAGGGCGCGCAGGTAGGCCTGGTACTCCGGCTCGGCGGCGCGGGCCATGTCGTCCAGGGCGGCGCGAGCGCGGGTGAGCAGGACCGCGGGGTCCGCGCCGCTGCGGCGCGCCTCCTCCTTGACCGTGCGGTCGAGCAGGTTTTCGGCGTCCTGGCGGTGCGGGTCGCGCATGTCCGGTCCCCCTCCGGTGGCGATGCCGTGCGCCTGCGGCGGTCCCGGGAGATGTTCCGCCCCCGTGCGTCCCCCGTAGCCGCCCAGTGTTCCTCCCCCGTCCCCCGGGGGGCCGAAACCGCCCCTTCCCCCCGAACAGCCCCTTCCCGGCCACGGGTTGGGACGCCGGGGGTTCGCTCCGGGCTCCCGTGCGGGGCGGTCGGCCCGGGGGGGCCGGTCAGCCGGCCCGGCGGACCGGTGCGGCTCCGGTGGCGACGAGGAAGCGGGTCATCTCCTCGGCCAGACGTTCGGGCTGGTCCTCGGGGACGAGGGTGGAGGAGTCGGCGATCTCGACCAGCCGTCCCTGGGGATAGAGCTCGGCCAGCCGGGGTCCGTGCTCACGGGGCATCAGCCGGTCCTCGGCCGCCCAGACCACCAGGACCGGGCGGTCGAAGTCGCGCAGTCGCCCGCTCCAGTCCAGCAGGGTCGCGCGGTCGGGCGCCCCGGTGGCGAACTTGGCGAAGTCCCGGCGAACGGCCCTGCTGCGGGTGGCCGGGCCGAACCAGTCGTCCATGACCTCGTCCGGGATCCCGCGCAGGCTCATCCCGCCGTAGCCGCCCCGGGCACGGCGGACCGCGCGGACGCCCATGAGCCGGGTCAGGAGCCGGACGCCGCCGGGAACCCGGCACACGTGGGCCATCGCCCTGGCCGGTCCCGGGGGGAAGTTGTCGAAGGCCTCGCAGGCCACCAGCACCATGCGCGCGAGCCGCTGGGCACGCCCCTCGGACACCAGGAACTGGCCCCCGCCCCAGTCGTTCAGGACCAGGGTCACCTCCTCCAGGTCCAGGCGTTCGAGGAACTCGCCGAGGAGCAGGGCGACCCCGCGCTGCGACAGGTCGGCGTCCGGCCTCATGGGCCGGCGGTGACCGCCGAGGGGCAGCGTGGGAAGGACGCAGCGGTATCCGTCCAGCAGCGGGACCACCTTGCGCCACTGGGTCTCGTTCATCGGCGGGCCGTGCCCGAAGACCAGCACCGGCCCGTCCCCGCCGGTGTCCTGGTAGTCCACCGGCCCGGCCGACAGTTCGACACTCGGCATCGCAGCCTCCCGCCACTTGATAGATTGTTCTACTGTCATCCTGCATGCGCGGAGAGTGGAGAGCAATGGGACGTCCCGACAGTGGCGGCATCCGCGACACGCGCGCCCGGATCAGGGGGGCGGCCGCGACGCTGTTCCGCCGCTACGGCTACTCGGCCACCGGACTCAAGCGGATCGCGGCGGAGGCGCAGGCGCCGTTCGGCTCGATCTACCACTTCTTCCCCGGCGGCAAGCAGCAACTGGCCGAGGACATGATCCGCACGACCGGCCCGGAGTACGGCCGCATGGTGCTGGCCGTGCTGGAGAGCGAGCCGGACCCTGCCGCGTCCCTCGTGCGCGCCTTCGAGGCGGCCGCCGACGACCTCGCGGCGGCCGACTACGCCGACGCGTGCCCGATCGGCACGCTCGCCCTGGAGGTCGCGAGCAGCGACGAGGTGCTGCGGGCCGCGACGGCGGACGTCTTCGGGGAGTGGGTGGACGGCGCGGCGGGGTGGTTCGGCCGCTGGGTGCCCGACCCGCGGGAGGCGAGGTCGCTCGCCACCTCACTGGTCATGATGCTGGAGGGAGCCTTCATGCTCAGCCGGGCCGCCCGCGACCCGGAACCACTGCGCGTCGCCGGCCGCGCGATGGCCGACCTGTTCCACGCGACGATCACCCGGACGGACCAGCACTGAGGCACCGCGCCGGCCACACCTGGTCGGCAGGGGTCGCGAGGGGCACGTGGCCCGGTCGGACAGCACGCGTGGCGGCCCGGCGCGGTCGGGCAGCGCAAGGCGCGTGCCACCTGTGGGGCCGGACCGGCGCCGCGGTCGGTCGGGACCGGGCCTCGGCAGGCAGCGTGCGGCCGGAGCCGGGCGGACCCAGGGCCGGTCTCCCGCCCGGGCGCGCGCCGCGGATGCGGCGGTGCCCCCGGGCCCGGGGCGGTGGGCAGGCGAACGCGACGGCCGCCCCGCCGCGCGGGGCGCGGAGGCGGGGCGGTCGGTGGCGCGCGGCCGTCGGTCCCGCCACGTCGGGCGGGACCGGCGGGCGGCGGCTACTTCTCGGCGGAGGGCGCCGAGGCGGTGGAGGCCGCCTCGGCGGAGGGCGCGGTGTCGGAGGCGGCGGCCTCGTCCTCGCGGCCCACCATCTTCGCCCGCTCCATGTGCTTGTTCATGGACTTCATCAGTCCCCACACCGCCAACGCCATCACGGCGAAGACGATGAACCCCAGCACGCCGGGCGTGACCTTGTCCTTGTCGAATTCCTCCGCGGCCAGAACCAGGAGGCTTGCGCTTGCGCTCATGTCAGCCATTCTCCCGGACCCCTGCGAAGAGGTCCGACTCGGGGATGGAGGTCTCCACCAACGACTTCGCGAGCTCGTAGTCCTCGGTGGGCCAGACCTCCCGCTGGAGGTCCAGCGGGATGCGGAACCAGCCGCCGTCGGGGTCGATCTGCGTGGCGTGCGCGATCAGCGCCCGGTCCCGCGTCTCGAAGAACTCCCCGCACGGCACGAACGTGGTGAGCGTGCGCTCGACCCGCTCGAACTCGTCCCACCGCTTGAGCCAGTCCCCGTAGGGGGACTCCAGCCCGCGCGACTCCATCGCCTCGTGCAGCGCGACCGTGCGCGGCCGGTTGAAGCCCTGGTTGTAGTACAGCTTCACCGGCTGGTAGGCGGCCCCGTACTCCGACTCCGGGTACTTCTCCAGGTCGCCGGCACCCTCGAAGGCCACCATCGTGATCTTGTGGGTCATGATGTGGTCGGGGTGCGGGTAGCCGCCGTTCTCGTCGTACGTGGTGACGACCTGCGGGCGGAAGGACCGGATCTGCCGCACCAGCTCACCGGCCGCCTTGTCGACGTCCTCCAGCGCGAAGCACCCGTCGGGAAGCGGCGGCAGCGGGTCGCCCTCCGGCAGGCCGGAGTCGACGAAACCGAGCCACGCCTGCTTGATCCCCAGGATCTCGCGCGCCGCGTCCATCTCCTTGCGGCGGACCTCGTGGATGTTCTCCTCGATGTACGGGTCGCCCTGGAGCTTCGGGTTCAGGATGGAACCGCGCTCACCACCGGTGCAGGTCACCACGAGGACGTCGACGCCCTCGGACACGTACTTCGCCATGGTGGCGGCGCCCTTGCTCGACTCGTCGTCGGGGTGGGCGTGGACTGCCATCAGTCGCAGCTGCTCGGTCAAGGCTCAATCCTCAGAGATCGGTCGGCGCCCGGGCGGCGCACACGCGTGCGCGAGCGGTCCCCGGTGGGCATGGGTACCATCCGCGCCTTCTATAGTGACGGAATCGGGGGACGATTGATTCCGGGGTCCGGACAGGACGCTCCGCCCCCGCCCGAGAGGACCGATCATGAGCACGGCGAATGACCAGCAGTCCGAGGGCCGGCCCACCGGGCAGCCCACGGGCTCCCGGCCGCCCGCCGGCCGTTACGGACGTGCCGCGGACGCGGAGGCGGACCGCCGCGCCGACCGCACGCTGAAGATCGTGGGCTCGGTCCTCGGGGCCGTCCTGATCGCCGTCGTCGCCTGGTTCGGTTTCTACCACGTCGGCGGCAGCGAGATCAGCGGTCAGATGATCACCTTCAAGACGGCCGAGGACTCCGTCCGGGTCGAGCTGGAGGTCTTCAAGGACGAGGGCGTCACCGGTTACTGCACGGTCCGCTCCCAGGCGGAGACCGGCGCCGAGGTCGGCCGCGCCGACTTCCGGTTCGACGAGGACTCCACCCGCGTCCACAAGACGGTCACCCTGCGCACCACCAGCCGCGGCACCACCGCCGAGCTGCTGGGCTGCCACACCGGCTGAGCCGCCGGACCACCGCACCGGACGGGCGGCCGCGGACCTCCGGCCGCCTGGCATTTCTTCTCCCACTTTCGCGGCGCGATTGTTAGGCTCGTGGTTTCGCCCACCCATGAGGGACCATTCTTCTGGGTAGGGCGTTGCTTTGTATTTCCAGTACGGACGAGGAGCACCTGTGACCCAGACCAGCGAGAACGTCACCTGGCTCACCCAGGAGGCGTACAACAAGCTCAAGGACGAGCTTGCGTACCTTACTGGTCCTGCGCGCACCGAAATCGCCGCCAAGATCGCGGCCGCGCGCGAAGAGGGCGATCTGCGGGAGAACGGCGGCTACCACGCCGCCAAGGAGGAGCAGGGCAAGCAGGAGCTCCGGGTGCGGCAACTCCAGCAGCTGCTGGAGTCGGCGAAGGTCGGCGAGGCGCCGGCCGCCGACGGCGAGGTCGCTCCGGGCATGCTCGTCACGGTCGCCTTCGACGGCGACGAGGACGACACCCTGACCTTCCTGCTCGCCTCCCGGGAGTACGCCAGCGAGGACATCGAGACGTACTCCCCGCAGTCCCCGCTCGGCCGTGGCGTGATCGGCCACTCGATCGGTGAGGACGCGGAGTACGAGCTGCCCAACGGCAAGAAGGCCTCCGTGCGCATCCTGAAGGCCGAGCCCTACAAGGGCTGAGCCGCCGCAGGCGTGCCGCGCGGTCCCCGCGCAGGACACGGAACCGGAACGAGGAGGACCCCCGGGCGCCGAGCCCGGGGGTCCTCGCGCGTCTCCCGCCGTGCGGCGTGCCCGCGTTATCGCGTGCCCGCCGTGCGGCGGCACCGGACGGACCGGTCACCGGTCACGCGGACGCGTCAGACGGTGGCGGACCGGTACTTGCGCACGGACAGCGTCCGGAAGAGCACGATGATCGCCACCGAGTAGATCAGCGACGCCCACACCGGGTGCTGCATCGGCCACGCGTCCGAGGTGGACTGCCCCGGGTTGGCCCACAGCACACGGCACGCCTGCACGATCGCGCTGAACGGGTTCCACTCGGCGATGTGCCGCAGCCAGGGCGTCATGTTGGCCGGGTCGACGAACGCGTTGGAGATGAAGGTGACGGGGAAGAGCCAGATCAGCCCGCCGTTGGTGGCCGCCTCGGGGCTGCGCACCGAGAGGCCGATCAGCGCGCCGATCCAGGTGAACGCGTAGCCGCAGAGCATCAGCAGCCCGAACCCGGCGGCCACCCGCAGCGGGTCGGTGTCGCCGTTCGTCCCGACCCGCCAGCCCAGCAGCAGGGCGACCGCGGCCAGGACCATCACGGTCAGCGCGGTCTGCACCAGGTCGGCCAGCGTCCGCCCGGTGAGCACCGCCCCGCGGGCCATCGGCAGGGCGCGGAACCGGTCGATCAGCCCCTTGTGCATGTCCTCGGCGATGCCCGCGCCCGCGCCGGCGGTCGAGAAGGTGACGGTCTGCGCGAAGATGCCGGCCATCAGGAAGTTCTTGTAGGCCTCGGAGCTCGTCGAGCCGCCGACCTTCAGGGATCCGCCGAACACGTAGGTGAACAGCACCACGAACATGACCGGCTGGATGAGCCCGAAGAGCACGATCTCGGGAATCCTGGTCATCCGGATCAGGTTGCGCTGCGCCACGATCACGGAGTCGCGCCACGACTGCCGCACCCGCCCGCCACGGCTCGTGACGGGCCGGCGTCCCTCGGCCTCGGTGACGGCGCTCATCCGCTTGCCTCCTCGGTCTCGGCCGCCTCGGCCATGTGGCCGGTGAGCGAGAGGAACACGTCGTCCAGCGTCGGGCGCCGCAGCCCGACGTCGTCCATCTCGATGCCCCGCGCGTCGAGCTCGCGGATCACCTCGGCCAGCAGCTTGGGGCCGCCGCTCACCGGGACGGTCAGCTTGCGGGTGTGGTCCTCGACGGCGAGTTCGCCCACCCCGTACCCGGTCAGCACCGTGGCCGCCTCCGGCATCAGCTCCCGGGCGCGGACGATGACCTCGATGCGTTCCCCGCCGGTGCGGGACTTCAGCTCGTCGGAGGTGCCGCGGGCGATCACCTTTCCGTGGTCGACCACCGCGATGTCGTGGGCGAGGTGGTCCGCCTCCTCCAGGTACTGGGTGGTCAGCAGCAGCGTCGTGCCGCCGGAGACCAGGTCCTTGATCACGTCCCAGAGCTGGAGCCGGTTGCGCGGGTCCAGGCCGGTGGTCGGCTCGTCCATGAACATCACCGGCGGCCGCACCACCAGCGCCGCGGCCAGGTCGAGGCGGCGGCGCATACCGCCGGAGTAGTTCTTGGTGATCCGTTCGGCGGCGTCGGTGAGATGGAACTGCTCCAGCAGTTCGTTCGCCCGGACCTTCGCCGCGCGGCGGCCCATCTGGTAGAGCCGGCCCACCATCACCAGGTTCTCCCGCCCGGTGAGGTACTCGTCCACGGCGGCGAACTGACCCGACAGCCCGATGTTGTGCCGCACCGCGTCGGGATCCTTCAGCACGTCGATCCCGGCGACGACGGCGTGCCCGGCGTCCGGGCGCAGCAGCGTCGTCAGGCACCGCACGGCGGTCGTCTTCCCCGCGCCGTTGGGGCCGAGCAGCCCCAGCACGGTCCCCTCGGGAACGTCCAGATCGACGCCGTCCAGCGCCCGCACGTCCCCGAAGGTCTTGACCAGCCCTTCCGCCCGAATGGCCCCCGGCATACCGCCTCCGGCCCCGCTCGACGACAGTCGTCCGCCTCCGAGCCTAGAGTCGCCCGCCCTCCGCCGCGCGCCGGACTGGGCGGCCCGGGTGGGCCTCCCCCGCCGCGGTTCGCCGCCCGCCGCGGCGCGCGCGGTGGCGGGCGGGCACCGTCCGTCGGCCCCGCACCGCCCCGCGCGGCCCCCGCACCGCCCGGCGCGCCCCACACGCCGTCACCGCGACGAGGTCTTCGCCCGCGACCCGTTACGCTCGGTGCACATGAGTGACACCCACTTCAGCGAGCACTTCGAGACGCTGGCGATCCACGCGGGCAACACCGCCGATCCCCTGACCGGCGCCGTCGTTCCCCCCATCTACCAGGTCTCCACGTACAAGCAGGACGGCGTCGGCGGCCTGCGCGGCGGCTACGAGTACAGCCGCAGCGCCAACCCCACCCGCACCGCCCTGGAGGAGAACCTCGCCGCGCTCGAGGGCGGCCGCCGGGGTCTCGCCTTCGCCTCCGGCCTCGCCGCCGAGGACTGCCTGCTGCGTACCCTGCTCGCGCCGGGCGACCACGTGGTCATCCCCAACGACGCCTACGGCGGCACGTTCCGCCTGTTCGCGAAGGTGGTCTCCCGCTGGGGCGTGGAGTGGTCGGTCGCCGACAGCAGCGACCCGGAGGCGCTGCGCGCCGCGATGACCCCGAAGACCAAGGCCGTCTGGGTGGAGACCCCTTCCAACCCGCTCCTGGGCATCACCGACATCGCCGCCGCCGCGCAGATCGCCCACGCCGGCGGGGCCCGTCTGGTCGTCGACAACACCTTCGCCACGCCGTACCTCCAGCAGCCGCTGGCGCTCGGCGCGGACGTGGTGGTGCACTCCCTCACGAAGTACATGGGCGGCCACTCCGACGTGGTCGGCGGCGCGCTGATCACGGCCGACCAGGAGCTGGGCGAGGAGCTGGCCTACCACCAGAACGCCATGGGCGCGGTGGCCGGACCGTTCGACTCCTGGCTGGTGCTGCGCGGCACGAAGACGCTGGCGGTCCGCATGGACCGTCACTCGGAGAACGCGGCGAAGGTCGTCGACATGCTGAGCCGTCACCCCAAGGTGACTAAGGTCCTGTACCCGGGCCTGCCGGAGCACCCGGGCCACGAGGTCGCCGCCAAGCAGATGCGGGCGTTCGGCGGCATGGTGTCCTTCCAGGTGGCCGGCGGCGAGGAGGCCGCGGTGGCGGTCTGCGACCGCGCCAAGGTCTTCACCCTGGGCGAGTCCCTGGGCGGCGTGGAGTCCCTGATCGAGCACCCGGGCCGCATGACCCACGCCTCCGCCGCGGGCTCCGCCCTCGAGGTCCCCGCGGACCTCGTGCGCCTCTCCGTCGGCATCGAGAACGCCGAAGACCTCGTCGAGGACCTCCGCCAGGCCCTGGGCTAGGACTTGGGCCGGGCATCTCGCGGTGCCCTCACCTCTGCGGGAAGCCCGGGGAAGGTGGGCGCGGGGCCTCATGTGCGGGCAACGGCTCGCACCGCAGCGGTTCGGTCTCCCGGGCAGGGGGCGGGTCGGGGAAACAAGTGGTGCCGCCCACCGGGTGCACGGCTCCCGCCGCTCCCGCCGCACGAGTCCACCGGGCCCGTCTCCCTTCCGGGGGCGGGCCCGCCGGGCTCCGGGGAACTCTCGGGCCGGGGGAACAGGCCGCCGCCCCAGGCGCAACCGCGGCCGCCCCTACCCCCAGCCGCCCTCACCCAGGGCCACAGCAACCAGCACGCCGACTCCGAGCAGCACCCCCACCACACCCAGCACCCGCACCACCCACACGCGCCCCCGCACCCGCCGCCCCTCCGCGACGGCCCGCTCCGGCATGCCCACCGGCACCGCGGGCAACCGCACCGCCGCCAGCGCGCGCCGCGCCGCCGCCTCGCACCGAGGTCCCGCCCCCGCCGCGAATCCCCTGGTCGCACGCGTCGTCAGGGCATCGACCCGACCGGCCGTGATCCCCAGCAGCACCCCCGCGCGCTCCGCGTCGATCCCTTCGTGGAGCCGCAGCACCAGCACCATCCGGACGAGCGGCCGCAGCTGGACCAACGGCCCGAGGTCACCACCGGGACCAGGCGGAACGCCGCCGCCCCGCCCGCGCCACCCCTCCCGCACGCCTCGCCGGAAGCGGATCCGCCGCAGATACCCCCGCGTGAGCTCGACCCGAGCGAGGTCGTACGGGTCCTCCCCGTCGATCCGCCCCCACCGGGCGTAGGTCCGCGCCAGCGCCTCCACCAGCAGCCGCCGCGCCAAGGGGCAGTCCCGCGGATCCTCGGCGGTGAACAGCGTGGCCGTGCGCAGCAGCCGTCCGCCGGACGCCGCGGCGAAGGCCCGGAACTCCTCCTCGCCCCGCTCCTCGCCGACTCCGAGAGCCGTCACACCCGCCCCCTCCTCCGGTCACCCACCCGTCAGGAACCGCCCCCGCGATGTGGTGGCCCCAGGAATCTTCGGGACCGACAGGACTGACCGGCGGGACCGACAGGACCGGCGGGATCCGTCGGACTCAGGAGCCGGAAGGCTCCGCCGCCCCCCGCACGCCCCCGGCACCGCCCGCCTGCCCCGCCATCCGTTCCGACAACGCGTCGTTCATCCGCGTCAGCAGCCCGCAGAAGGAGTCCCGCTCCTCCTCCGACCAGTCCTCGGTCAGCTCCGCCATCAACTGCCGGCGGGACGCACGGACCTCCTCCAGCCGCCCGCGCCCGCGGGGCGACAGGTCGAGCACGACGGCACGGCCGTCCTCCGGGTGCGAGGTCCGCCGGACCAGACCGGCCTCGACAAGGGGCGCCACCTGGCGGGTGACCGTGGAGGAATCGATGCCCATCCCGGCGGCCAGCGCCTTGACGCCCATCGGGCCTTCCTCTTCGAGACGGTGGAGAAGCAGGTACGCCGCACGGTCCATCGAGTCGCGCAGCCGTCCGACTGCCCCCAGCCGGGTCTGCTCGGCGCGGCGCGCGAACAGGGCCATCTGGTACTGGAGCGACTCGAGGAGACCGTCGTCGTCGGTGGTCGTCACGTCCGTCGACTCCGTCGAGATGTCGGGTGCAGTGGGCATGGCCGGAAGCTCACTTCGATCTGGGCCGGTAATGGGGGACAGGCTACGCGGACTCGCACCGGTGCGTAATGAGCCTGTGGAAAACCCGCCCCCGGAGCGTCAGGCCTTGGGCACGACCGGTCACGGTTTTCCACAGGACAGGTGGCGCGCGAGTTCTCCCTGCGAGACTGGCCCCATGAATCACCGCACATCCGCGGCTCCGTCTCCCGTCACCCTCGACGACGTCCGCGGTGCCCAGAAGATGCTCTCCGGCATCGCGCGGGTCACCGGCCTGGAGGGCAGCAGGTACCTGTCCCGGCTGGTGGGCGCCCCGGTGCTCCTGAAGTGCGAGAACCTTCAGCGCACCGGGTCGTTCAAGCTGCGCGGCGCCTACATCCGGATCGCCGGCCTGCTCCCCGAGGAGCGCGCGGCCGGCGTGGTGGCCGCCAGCGCGGGCAACCACGCGCAGGGCGTCGCCCTGGCCGCCTCGCTGCTCGGCGTGAAGGCGACGGTCTTCATGCCGAAGGGCGCTCCGCTGCCCAAGATCAGCGCGACCAGGGAGTACGGCGCGGAGGTCATACTCCACGGCCAGGTGGTCGACGAGACCATGGCCGCGGCGATCGCGCACGCCGAGGAGACCGGCGCGGTCTTCATCCACCCCTTCGACCATCCCGACGTGATCACGGGTCAGGGCACGGTCGGGCTGGAGATCCTCGAGCAGTGTCCCGAGGTCCGCACGATCGTGGTCGGCGTCGGCGGCGGAGGGCTGGCCGCCGGCATAGCGGTCGCGGTGAAGTCGCTGCGCCCGGACGTCAGGATCGTGGGCGTGCAGGCCGAGGGTGCGGCCGCCTACCCGCCCTCGCTCGCGGCGGGCCATCCGGTGGCGGTGCCCCGGCCGGTGACGATGGCCGACGGCATCAAGGTGGGCCGGCCGGGCGAGGTGCCGTTCGCCCTGGTCAGCGAGCTGGTCGACGAGGTGCGCACGGTCGGCGAGGACCAGCTGTCGGCGGCGCTGCTGCACTGCCTGGAGCGCGCCAAGCTGGTGGTGGAGCCGGCCGGCGCGAGCCCGGTCGCCGCCCTGCTCGCCGACCCGAGGTCGTTCCGGGGCCCGGTGGTGGCGGTCCTCTCCGGCGGCAACGTGGACCCGGTACTGCTCCAGGGCGTCCTGCGGCACGGCATGACGGTGCAGGGCCGCTACTTCGCGGTCCGCGTCCGCCTCGACGACCGCCCGGGTTCCCTCGCCACCCTCCTGTCGGTCCTCTCCGAGATGGACGCCAACGTCCTCGACGTCAGCCACCGCCGCACGGCCCCGCGTCTGGGCCCCACCGAGGCGGAGGTGGAGGTCCATCTGGAGACCAAGGGCCCGGAGCACTGCGCCGAGGTGCACCGGGCGCTGCGCGCCGCGGGCTACGCCATAGCGGACTGACCCGGCCGAAGGCGGGTGCGGGGCGGGTGCGGGGCGGGTGCGGGGCGGGTGCGGCTGCCCGGCGCGGGTGCCGTGCAGGTCACCCCCACATTGGCCCCACCCCCACCCCGTCTGGTTCGCTGGTGGCATGGAATTCATCTGGGTGCTCTTCGCCGTCGCCCTCCTCGGCTTCGTCGTCGCGTCGATCTACCGCCGCAGGAGCGCCGGAGGCATCGCCCTGGCGCGCCCCGGCGACCCCGACGCGGCCGACCCGGCGGCGTACGGGTTCCTGCGCCAGGAGGACCTGGACGTCCGGCTGCCCGGCCCGGACCAGGACCTGACCGACGTCCTGGACCTGGTGCAGCGCACCCAGGACTACCGGGCCGCGGCCCAGCTGCTGGCCGGTACCGAGAAGGAGGGCGAGGCGCGCTGGCAGCGCGTGCAGTCCTTCGCGGGGGCCGCCTCGCTGGAGCTCGCCCGCAAGCCGGCCGGCGACCCGTCGCAGACGCCCGGCGGCCAGTGGCTGCGCGTGTGGCGCACCGAGCAGCCCAAGGACGCGGGCGGCGCGGCCGTGCACGCGGAGTTCCTGGTCCAGCAGGCCTGGCGCACGTCCACGCCCGGCAGCGACGAGTTCCGGATCATCATGGAGGAGGCCAAGGAGGCGTGCGGCCGGGCCGCGCTGCTCGCCCCCGGCGACCCCGTCCCGTACCTCACCGAGCTGTCGGTGGCCCGCGGACTGGGCTACTCCCGCGAGGAGTTCGAGCAGCTCTGGCTCAAGGTCCTGGACCGGGCCCCGCACCACATGGGCGCCCACCTGGCCGCGCTGCACTACTGGTGCGAGAAGTGGTACGGCTCGCGTGAACTGGCCTACTCCTTCGCCGAGTCGGCGGCCGCCCGGGCCCCGGAGGGCTCGCTCCTCTCCGCGCTCCCGCTGTTCGCCGTCTTCGAGCACCTGCAGGACCTGACCCTGGTGGCCAACCTGTACGAGAGCGAGGTCGTCACCAAGGCGATGCACGGCGCGCTGTACGCGGCCGGCCGGGCCCGGCCCGACGACGCGGTCCTTCCGCACGTGCGTCACCTGCTGATCTGGTTCCTGGTCAACGGCTCCCGCTGGTCGGAGGCGATGGGCCAGCTGATCCACGTCGACGGGCACGTGGGCGCGCTGCCCTGGACGCTCAGCCAGGACCCGGCCGCCGAGTACGCCGTCTACCGCGCCCTCGCCGTGGCCGGCTTCGAGGCCAACGGCGGCACCCCGGCGTCGCTCCTGCGCTGACCAGGCGCCCCGGCCCGGGGCTCTCCGCCGACGGGGACTCCTCGCGGCCGCCGTCACCACCCACCGCCGCCCCGAACACCTTTGCGGTTCGGGGCGGCGGTGCGTCATAATCCGCATCCCCCACACGGCCCCGGCCGCGCCTTGTCATGCCCGTTTCCAGCCGCTTTCCCCGTAATGCCCAGCCGTCCTTCCTCCCCGTTGCCCTCTTCCAGTGATGTGTAGGGAAGCTCCATGAGTTCCACGTTGCGGGCCGTCCGCGCCCTGATCCTGCTCGCGGGATTCCAGTTGCTCAGCCTGGTCCTGCTCGGCGTCCTGGCGGCCGTCGACTGGGCCGCGATCTACGCCCCGAGCAGCGTCACCAGCAAGGTCTGGCTGGTCTCGGTCGTGCTCGCGATCCCCGTGGTCCGGGGCATGTTCATGCTCCGTCTGCCGGACATCGAGGAGCCCCCGGGCGTCCCGCTCACCGAGGAGGCCGAGCCCCGTCTGTGGGCCATGGTCCGTGAACTGGCCGAGGCCGCCGGCACCCGCGCCCCGAACACCATCATCCTGACCGCCGAGGTCAACGCGTCCGTGATGGAGCGCCCCCGGTTCGGCGGCCTGCTCCCCGGCCGCCGCAGCCTCCACCTCGGTCTGCCCCTGCTCACCGGCCTGAGCGAGGCCCAGTTCCGCTCGGTCCTCGCCCACGAGTACGGCCACTACATCGGCGGCGACACCCGCCTCGGCCCGATCGTGGCCCGCGGCCGCCTGCAGATCCGGCGCACCATCGCCCACTTCCACGAGAAGGCCGACAAGAAGGTCGCGCAGGAGCGCGCCGAGCAGGAGAAGAAGTCCGCCCGCCGGGTCGCCAAGGGCAAGGAGGCGAAGGAGGTCGACACCACCGGAGCCGGCGCCACCTACCGGGCCATGGCGAAGATCTACACCTGGTACGGCACGTTCTTCCTGCGCGCCTCGCAGTCCACCGCCCGCGCCGAGGAGTTCGCCGCGGACCGCTCCGCCGCCCGCCTGGCCGGCCGTGACGCCACCGCCTCGGCCCTGCGCGAGATCCCGGTCCTGTCCTCCGCCTACGACTTCTACCTCGAGTCGTACGCCACCGTGGGCCTGGACGCCCGCACCATGCCCCCGCGCGGCGCCTTCTTCGGCGGCTTCAACGACCTGCTGACCGCCCGCGAACTGCAGCTCGCCGACATGCGCGCCGAGCTCCCCGTGCAGCAGCTCTCCCCCTACGACTCCCACCCGCCGATCGGCGAGCGGGTGCGCGCCGTCGAGGCCCTGCCGGACGACGGCCGCACCGACGACGGCCGCGGCTCCGCCCTCGGCCTGCTCGCCGACCCGCGCGCCCTGGCCACCGCCCTGGAGCCGGCCGTCCTCGCCGAGGAGCTGCTCGGCTTCCGCCGCGCCGAGGACTGGCCGGAGCTCCTTCGTTCCGGCATGACCGCCCGCCTCGGCGAGCTCGACACCCCGCTGCACCGGGCCCTCGCCGTGTACACCAAGTCGGCCCCGACGCTGCCCGCCCTCCTCCAGGTGATCGACGAGGGCCACCTCTGGCAGCTCGCCCGCCGCCTCCCCCTCTCCGAGGAGGCGTCCGCCGCGCAGGGCCGCGCCTTCCGCGAGTTCGTCCGTCCCTCGCTCGAAGGCCTCGTGCGCACCTGGGTGATCTCCGAGCTGAGCAAGCAGGGCCTTCTGGACTGGGAGTTCTCCTGGTCCGAGTCGGCCACCGTGGTCCTCCCCGGCGGTGACCCGGAGGCCGCGGGCGAGGCGCTCGGCGCGGCCGTCACGGCCGCGGTCGCCGACCGCCCGGACACCGCCCCGCTGCGTGCCCTGCTCCCGCCGACGCCCTCCGAGACGGGCACCGACACCGACATCGAAAGCGTGTGACCCCCTGATGACCGTACTGCTCTGGGTCCTCGCGATCCTCGCCCTGCCGGTGGTCGCCTTCGGCCTCTACATCGGCTTCGTCTTCGTCAAGACGTTCATCAAGCACGACCCCGACGCCCCCGACGAGAACGCGGGGGCGGAGGCGGCCGCGAAGCTCGGGCTGCTCCCCGCCTCCCGGCTCGACCTGGACCGGCCCGGCGTCGCGGACCCCGCCGCCGAGGCCGTCCTGCAGGCCGTCCGGCGCGGTGACTGGGAGGCCGGCGCCCGGTTCCTGGCCGAGGCCGGCCGGGACTGGGAGGAACGCGGCCGCCGGGTCAGCATCCTCGGCCACGAGGCCGCCAAGGAGGACGCCTGGCTGCTGGCCTGGCGTGCGGCCCGCCCCGGCGACGCGGACGCCGCGCTGGTCAACGCGGACTCGATGATCTACCTGGCCTGGGACGTCCGGGGCAGCCTGCAGGCCAAGAACACCACCCGGGAGCAGTTCGACAGCTTCCACCGGATCCTCGCCCAGGCGCGGGAGGCCTGCGCGGAGGCCCAGGCGCTGGGCGGGGACGACCCCAACCCGTACGTCGTGGAGATGCCGCTGGCGATGGGCCTCGGCTACTCCCACAAGGACTTCGACGAGCTGTGGGACCAGGCCATGGCGCGGGCCCCGCACCACCTCGGCGCGCACCAGTCCGCGCTCCAGTTCTGGTGCGCCAAGTGGCGCGGCTCCCACGAGCTGGCCCTCTCCTTCGCCCGCGAGGCCGCGGCCAAGGGCGCTCCGGGCCAGCTGCTGACGCTGGTCCTGCTGGAGGCCCACTTCGAGTTCGAGTTCGCCCACAGCGACCTCGACGAGGACGAGTACTACAAGCGCCCCGAGCTGATGAAGGCCGTCGACGCCGCGCTCCTCGACCTCGCCGCCGCCGCTGCCGAGGCCGGCGACCCCAAGGCCCGGCGCCTGCTGCCGATGCGGCACATGCTCGCGTACATGCTGTACTGGCAGGACCGGTACGAGGCCGCGATGGAGCAGTTCACCCTGATCGACGGCTACATCGGCACCACCCCGTGGACCTACCTGGCCGGCAAGCCGGGCTTCGCCGAGCGGTACGTCGCGATCCGCGACTTCACGGCCCAGCGCGTCCTGGAGGCGGCCGAGGCCCGCACGCCGACGACCGCCTGACCCGGCCGCTCCCGCGCGGCTCCCGCGACCCGGCCCCGCCCCCTTCCCCGGGGGCGGGGCCGCTGCCGTTTCCAGGGCGGAGCAAGGAATCACCGGCCCGCCCCGCGCGTTGTACGAGCGCACCCTCCGGCCGGCCCCAGGCCCGCCGGTCCCCACCCGACCCGGGAGGACCCCCATGCTCTTCGGCCGCACGACGCCCGTGATGGTCACCGCCGACCAGGCCCTGCCCGGCCGCGCCGCGCCGGTCCTCACGCCGGAGGCCGCCGGGGCCCACACCGTCCTCGGCACGCCGCTCTTCGACCACCCGGAGGGGATGGCCGTGGCCGACTTCGCCCTCGGCTGTTTCTGGGGCGCCGAGCGCAAGTTCTGGCAGCTCCCGGCCGGGGTGTGGACCACCCTCGTCGGCTACCAGGGCGGCTTCACCGAGAACCCCACGTACGAGGAGGTCTGCTCGGGCCTCACCGGCCACACCGAGACGGTCCGCGTCGTCTACGACCCGGACGTCCTCTCCTACGAGGCCCTCCTGAAGACCTTCTGGGAGTCCCACGACCCCACCCAGGGCTACCGCCAGGGCAACGACGTCGGCACCCAGTACCGCTCCGCCGTCTTCACCCACACCCCCGAGCAGGCGGCGACCGCCGAGGCCTCCCGCGCGGCCTACCAGCAGGTCCTCACCGAGGCCGGCTACGGCTCCGTCACCACCGAGATCGAGCCCGCCGCCGCCCAGCCCTTCTACCCGGCCGAGCTCTACCACCAGCAGTACCTCTCCGACGCGAAGAACCCCAACGGCTACTGCGGCATCGGCGGCACGGGCCTCTCCTGCCCGGTGGGCGTGGCAGCGGCCCCGGACGCGAGCTGAGCAACGCGGTCCCTCGTTCGCCTCACCCGTTCGAGCGGTGAGGCGAAGGGACCGCCCGCTAGGCTGGCCGATGGGATCAGAATCGCGCCCATGGGAGCAGCCATGACCACCTCCTCCGCCGCTGGGCATCCCCTCATCCCCCAGCCGCCGAGCACCGTGTCGGCCTTGCGGCAGGCGATCCGACAGATCGCTCCTGCCGCACTGCCGGCCTTCACGAGCGAGCTCGACCAGGCGGCGGACCAGGCACGCCAAGGCTCTGACCTGAGCCCGCTCCAGAGCTTCATCGCCCAATGGGCCGTCTTCGTCCACATCCAGCGCCAGCCGGATCTGGCCGCGGAGTTTCGCCGCTGGGAAGACGCCGCAGAGTCCGGGGACGCAGCCGAGGCACGGCAGGCGGCCTCCGCGCTCGGTCGAATCCTGGATCAGGCACACGCGGCCGTCGGCCTCCCCGCCCGGTGAGCGGGAAGTGGCACTGGGAGTACGACCCCGACGAGGACCACGTGACGCGTGGCCTGCCGGTCCACGTGGTGGCGGAGGTGGAGCGGCTCGTCTCCCAGCTGGTCGATCTCGCCGACATGGGCGTCGATGTCAGTGATCTGGGGAACGGCCCACGGCAGGGCGGGTTGCGACGCATGGACGCGACCGGAGGCTGGTTCTACTTCCTCGTGGCACCCCGCGACCCACTGATCATCGTGGTGCGGATCGTGTCTCCCTTCGATGCCCTGTAGCACCGCTGCCGCCCGGCCGACTCCCGAACCCAGCACACACGCGGACGTCCTCTGCGTTCCCTCGGCACCCCATCGTGTCGGGCACGGACCGACGGGCGAGGCGGTTTCCCCCGGTTCAGCTCCGGCGACGTCCCTCGAGGTACTCCCGCAGCCGGGGCGTGCGGACGGCGGGGAGGCGGATCAGGGTGGCCTGGAACGCGCCGGGGTGTCCCGTCAGCGCATGCCACGGGAGCGGCGGCAGGGGGTAGTCGTCGCGCAGGACACCCGGGGGGAGGACGCCGGTCGCGGGGAGCGGCGAGGTCTCGCCCGGGAGGGCGAGGTACGCCCAGACACCGCTGTCCAGTGGCACCACGGCCCCGTCGCCGCCGGGCTCACGCCACGGCTCGCCCGTGAGGGGGTGTCGTGGGACGAGGAGGACGTCGGAACGGGGCCGCGGCGTGCCGATCCCCGGGCCGGCCAGGCCGACCGAGCGGGGATCGGGGCCCGCCGGGAGATGGCGGCCGACGGCGTGGCCGAGCAGTTCGGCGACGGGTCCGGCGGGCAGGGCCACCGGGCGGGCCCCGGTTACCGCCACGAGGTGGGCGAGCGCAACCCCGACCGCCGCGTCCCAGCGGCGGCTCCACGACCCGTCCGCCTCCACGGGCGGAAGGCGGTGCTCGGGGCGCAGCAGGTCGTCCCATCCGGGAGGCGGTGCGGCCGGGCCCGGTGCGGGGCGGCGGACTACGGCGTCGGGCTCCAGCCATACCGCCTGCCACATCCCGCAGTCGTCCTCCCGGGTCGCCACGGCTCGCCCGCACCCCTCGCACGCCAGGTTGGGGCCGGCCCGGCCGTCCACGCCCTGGCAGTAGCCCTCGCACTTCTCGGGGATCAGCCGCATGCTCCGGGAGTCGCCGGGAGCAATGACGATCCTGTTCGGCGAGCCGAAGGAGAGCGCGTACACGGGCGCGTACACGCCCCGACGGGCGGCCTCGTCCTCCCCCACTTCCTCCCACCGCCGCCAGGGCGGTCCGGAGGGGCGGGGGTCGACGGCGTACGTCGCGGGGTCCATCAGCGGGGGGTGCAGCTCCTCCCACCCGCCGTGGCCGGTGTGCACCGGGAGAGCGACCCGGGACACCGGCGCCGTCAGTTCCGCACCGCACCCGGCGCACACGAACACGTCCAACCAAGCTCCCCCTTGCCCCGACCCCTCTGCCATGAGTCCTTGCCCCGGCAGGATTGTGTCTCGCCCTCGACCTGGGCTCCAGTGGATTTCGGCCCGCGCCGAGAGAAGGGCTCCGGGGGACTTCGTCCACGGATGCGGGCCGGTGCAGCGAGGGGCACACCTCCAGCTCGTGTTCCCGTGGGGGTGTGCCCTGAATGTGTCGCTGGAGCAGCACATTCAGGGCACACCCCCTGGGGACGATTGCCTGGGCCCCCGGCAGCGGGTCGGGTGCGGGCACGGACGGGCGGGGGCGGGCGGGGGCGGGTCAGTAGCCGCGGGCTGTGGGGACCGCCAGGGCTGGGGTTCGGCCCGCTTCGAGGGCGCGCCAGGCGGAGAGGAGGTCGGTGACGACGTCCTCGTCCGTGGTGGGGCCCGAGGTGTGGGAGGTGACGGTGGTGCGGGGCAGGCGCCAGGCGGGGTGGTCGGGGGCGGCCGGCTCGTCGGGGAGGACGTCGAGGACGGCGGAGTGGACGGCGTCCGCGTGCAGCGCCGCCTCCAGTGCCGCCAGGTCGACCGTCGCGCCCCGGCCGATGTTCAGGAACGTCGCGCCGCGCAGCGCGCCGAGGCGGCGCGGGCCGAAGAAGTCGCGGGTGGCGGGGGTGAGGGGGAGGACGTCGACGACCCAGCGGGCGTCGGGGAGGAGGGCGTCGGCGTCGGGCACGGTCGCGCGGCCCGCCTCGACCACGCGGATGCCCGCGCCGCGCAGGTAGTCGGCGACGCGTGAGCCGATGCGGCCCGCGCCGTAGACGAGGGCCAGTTGGCCGGCGGCGAGTTCGGTGTCGCGGCGGGACCAGTCGGCGCGGTCGTGGGCGGTGAGGAAGTCGGGGACGCGCTGGCACTCGGCCAGGACCCAGCCGAGGACGTACTGGGCCATGCGGTCGCCCATCCGTCCGACCGTGCGGGTCAGGAGGACGTCGGCCGGCCAGGCGTCCTGGTCCTCGCCGCCGCGCAGCAGCGCGTCCACGCCGGCGTTGACGCTGTGGAACCAGACCACGCGCTCACCGCCCTCGGCGAAGGCGGGCCGCCGGGAGCCGACCCGGACCACCGGGGCGCCGTCGGGGGCGGGGGCGGAGCCGCGTCGTACGGCGCGGCCAAGGGCCTCCGCGAGGGCGGCCCGCAGCGGACCGGAGACCTCGTCCCCGGCGACCACCACCGCCCGGTCCAGGTTCCGCGCGACGTCCGTCGCCGTCGCCGCCGCCGTCAGCCGTTCCACGCCCACGCTCATCCCGTGCCTCTCACGTCACCTGTGTCCACCGTGCGCCCCGGCGCGTGCCCACCGTGCGCCCCGGGTCACCCCGCCGCATCCCCAGGAGGCGAGACCCGGGCCCCGGCCCCACGCCCCGCGGGAGCACCTCACGCACCCCCGGGTCTCCCGTGTCACGCCCGTGGAATCCCGGCGTCCGCCCGCCATCCGACCGTCCACGGACCGTCACTTCGCGGTACCGGCGCGTTACCCGCCGCTCCCTAGCGTCGTGAACATGACCAGGGAAACCAGGGACACGCGAAGCCGGACCTTCAGGCCCACGACCGTACCGACCGTACTGGCGATCAGCGTCGCGTTCACCGCGGGGGCGTCCGCCCCGTCGGCGGTGGCCATGCCCGACGTCCCCGCGACACCGACCCCGATCCGCGCGACCGTGGCCGCCCCCGGCACCACGGTGGTCAGTCAGACCTTCGGCGGCACCGCCCTGCCCTCCGGGTGGAAGACGGTCAGCGGCAGCTGGAAGGTGCGCAACGGCCGTCTCGTCGGCGACGGCGGCACCCGCGCCCGGATCACCTTCGGCACCCAGCTCACCGACTACCGCTTCGAGGCCACCGCCCGGTTCGAGTCGGTGGACGACGCCTCCCGCTGGTTCGCGCTCGGCCTCGACCTGCCGTCGAGCGGCGCCACCCCGTGGTGGATCGCCACCCTGCGCTCCCGCTCCACCGCCGCCAACGGCGTGGAGTTCGCCCAGCGGACGACGGCCGGCACCTGGAACGTCACCGACACCGCCGCCGCTCCTGTCGCGGCCGGCACCGGCAAGGACGTGCGGGTGCGGGTGGACGTCCACGGCATGAAGGCGACCTGGTACCTCGACGGGCGGAAGGTGCTGAGCACGAACAAGCTGCGGCGTTCCGCGAACGGCCGTCAGGCGCTGCTGGTGGACGGCGCGACCGTCGCGTTCGACGACGTGAGAGTCACCGCCCTGCCCTCGCTCAACCCCTACCTGCGCGGCCCGGGCGAGCCCGCGCTGGCGGTGGCGCACCGGGGGGCGTCGGCCGCCGCGCCGGAGAACACGCTGGCAGCGCAGGACCTGGCGCGCCGGGTGGGCGCGGACCTCATCGAGACGGACGCGCAGATCAGCAAGGACGGCGTCCCGTACGTCATGCACGACAGCACGGTGGACCGCACCACGAACGGGACCGGGGACCTCACCGCGCTCACCTCGGCGCAGCTGGACAAGCTGGACGCCGGGTCGTGGTTCTCCTCGGCGTACCGGGGCGAGCAGGTGCCGACCCTGCGGGCACAGGGCGCGGACCTGAAGGCCCGGGGCGGCAAGCTGCTCCTGGAGATCAAGCGGGCCTCGTCCAAGGACCAGGTGTCCCGGATGTTCGACGCGCTCCGGGCGGCCGGGGTCCTCTCGCCGGACCGGGTGTTCGTGCAGAGCTTCAGCAAGCAGCACCTGAAGTGGGCGCGTGAACTGGCCCCCAAGCTGCCCCGGGGCTACCTGACGTCCACGCTGGACGCCGACCCGGTGGCGGTCGCCCGCGACCTGGGCCTCACCGCGTACAACCCGAAGGCGTCGGCGCTGACGGCCAGGCCGTCCGTGGTGGGCGACCTGCACCGGTCGGGCGTCGCCACCATGGCGTGGACGGTGGACGAGCCGGCGCAGTGGAAGACGCTGGACGCCCTGGGGGTGGACGCGATCATCAGCAACCGTTCGGCGGAGCTGATCGCCTGGCAGCAGACACAGCAGGGCTGAGCCGCGGGAGGGAGCACGGGGAAGGGCCCCGGCGTCGCCCGCCGGGGCCCTTCCTCGTACGCGCGGAGGCGTTCCTCATCGCGCGGAGACGCGCGGAGACGTTCCGTCAGATCGTGGCCGTGTCGATGACGAAGCGGTAGCGCACGTCGGAGGCGACGACGCGCTCGTAGGCCTCGTTGATCCGGTCGGCGGAGATCAGCTCGATCTCCGCGCCCAGCCCGTGCTCGGCGCAGAAGTCCAGCATCTCCTGGGTCTCGGCGATGCCGCCGATCATGGAGCCGGCCAGGTTCTTGTTCCCGCCGATGAGGGCGAAGAGCTGGAGCGAGATCGGGTTCTCGGGAGCGCCGACGTTGACCAGGGTGCCGCCGGTCTTCAGCAGGCCCAGGTAGGCGTTGAAGTCGACGTTGGCGGAGACCGTGGAGACGATCAGGTCGAACTCGCCGCGCAGCTCCTCGAAGGTGCGGGGGTCGGCCGTCGCGTAGTAGTGGTCGGCGCCCAGCTTGAGGCCGTCCTCCTTCTTGCGCAGCGACTGCGACAGCACGGTCACCTCGGCGCCCATGGCGTGGGCGATCTTGACGGCCATGTGGCCGAGGCCGCCCAGGCCGACCACGGCGACCTTCTTGCCGGGACCCGCGCCCCAGTTCTTCAGCGGAGAGTACGTGGTGATGCCGGCGCACAGCAGCGGGGCGGCGACGTCGAGGGAGAGGCCCTCGGGGATGCGGACGGTGTAGTTCTCGTCGACGACGATGTGGGTGGAGTAGCCGCCCTGGGTGATCTCACCGTCCCGGCCGCGGGAGCCGTAGGTGCCGACGTTGCCCTTGAGGCAGTGCTGCTCGATGCCGTTGAGACAGTTCTCGCACTCACGGCAGGAGTCCACCATGCAGCCGACGCCGACACGGTCGCCGACCGTGAACCGGGTTACGCGGGGGCCGACCTCGGTGACCACACCGGCGATCTCGTGGCCAGGAGTCAGGGGGAAGTGGGCCTTGCCCCACTCCTCGCGGACGGTGTGGATGTCGGAGTGGCAGATACCGGCGTACTTGATGTCGATCAGGACGTCGTGCTCGCCGACCTCCCTGCGCTCGACGGTGGTGCGCTCCAGCGGAGCCTTGGCGGCGGGGGCGGCGTAGGCGGCGACAGAAGTCATGCCGGGGGGTTCTCCGGTTTCCTCGGGGGTGCTGGGTTGCTCGCGCGCGTGGTCGGCGCGCGCGGACGACGGTGCGCGTGGCGCGGACGTCCTTCAGAGAGACAACTGCCCCGCGACCCGGTTCATTCCGCATGGCGGATCGGAGGGAACCAGGACACGGGGCAGCGGGGAGTCACGCAGAGCTCCGGCAACGGCGGCGGACGGCACGGAACCCGGGGCGGAGCGAGGCCCAGGTCCGGCGCGGGGCCCGGGTCCGGCGCGGGGCCCGGGTCCGGCGCGGGGCCCGGGTCCGGCGCGGGGCCCGGGTCCGGCGCGGGGCCCGGGTCCGGCGCGAGCCTCCGGCTCAGCTCGCGATGCGGCCCTTGCGGAGGGTGACCACGCGGGGGGACTGCTTGGCCAGGTGGGAGTCGTGGGTGACCATGACGAAGGTCAGTCCGTGCTCCTTGCACTGGGTCTCCAGCACGGCCATGATCTCGTCGCGGGTGGTCTCGTCGAGGTTGCCCGTGGGCTCGTCGGCGAGGAGCACCCTGGGCTGCTTGACCAGGGCGCGCGCGATGGCCACCCGCTGCTGCTGGCCGCCTGAGAGCTCGCTCGGCACGTGCCCGAGCCGCTCCCCCAGTCCCACCGAGGCGAGGGCCTCGGCGGCCCGCTCGCGCCGTTCCCTGCGGTTCACGCCGAGCGGCACCAGGGCCGTCTCGACGTTCTCCTGCGCGGTGAGGGTCGGGATGAGGTTGAAGCCCTGGAAGACGAAGCCGATCTTCTCGCTGCGGATCCGGGTCAGCCGCGCCTCGGACAGCTGGGCGAGGTCCACGCCGTCCAGCACGACGCTGCCGGCGGTGGGGCGGTCGAGGCCGCCGAGCATCTGGAGGAGGGTCGACTTGCCGCCGCCCGTGGGGCCCTGGATGACCAGGCGGTCGCCGTCGGCGATGGTGAGGTCGATGCCGGCCAGCGCGTCCACGACCCCCTTGCCGCGGGTGTAGCGGCGGGTGACGCCGGTGAGTTCGTACATGGTGTCGTTGCTCCTGCTGAGAGGGCGGAAGGAAGGGCGGAGAGGGGCGGGCCGGGTGCTGGGAGGGTTGTGCGGAGCACCCGTCAGGCGACGCGGGACAGGGCGTCGGCGGGGCGCAGCCGGGAGGCACGCCACCCTCCGAAGGCGCCCGCGACCAGGCCGCCCGCGACGGCCAGACCCACCGCCAGCGCGATCATGGAGAGGTTCACGGGAGCGGTGAGGGCCACGTCGAGCGACCGGGAGGCCGCCTGCCGCATCCCGCCGCCGGGGCCGCCGCCCATGCCGCCCATGCCGCCGCCGGGACCGCCCGCACCGCCCGCGCCGGAGCCGGCGGAGCCGCCCAGCTGTGCGGTCAGCGAGGGCCCGAAGGCCGTGACGGCCCACGCGCCGGCGAGGCCGAGCGCGATGCCCAGCGCGCCGCCGAGGAGGCCGGTCACCACGGCCTCGCCGACCACCTGGCCGGTGACCCGGCGCGAGCGCCAGCCCAGTGCCTTGAGGGTGCCGAACTCGCGGACCCGGCGCGCTACGGCGGAGGAGGTCAGCAGGCCGGCCACCAGGAACGCGGCGGCGAGGACCACGATTGACAGCCACCGGCCGACCGTGACGGCCAGCCCGGAGGCGGTGGACAGGGACCCGGACACCGTGTCGGCGAGGTCCTCGGAGGTGGTGACGGTGGCGTCCGGCACGGCCTTGAGCACCGCGCTCTTCACCGCGTCCAACTGCTGCGCGTCGTCCGCCTGGACGTAGACGGTGGTGATCTTGTTCTTGGCGTCGGCCAGCGTCTGCGCCTGGGCGAGCGGGATGTAGACGTCGGCGGCGGCGTCGCCGCTGGAGGCGGTGGCCACGCCCACGACGGTGAACTTCGTGCCGCCGACGGTCACCTTGTCGCCGGTCCCGATCTCCTTCTCCTTGGCATAGGCGCTGTCCACCACGGCCGTCTTCGCCGAGGTCTCGGACTTCTCGAAGCCGCGCCCGGAGGTGATCTCGGAGGAGGTCAGCGGGCCGAGGCCGGGCTGCGTGACGTCGGTGCCGTACACGCTGAAGCTGTCGATGGAGAAGTCGGCGCCGCCGCCCTCCACGGAGCCGCCGGGACCGCCGCCGGCGCCCGGACGGCCGCCGCCGCCCTGGTCCTGCTTGAACTCGCCGCGGGTGAACTGGCCGTCGACCTTCATCACGTTGAGGCTGAGCCCACCCACCGCGTCGGCCACCCCGTCCGCCTTCGCGACCTTCGCGGCGGTGGAGGCGGACAGGGTCTGGAAGCCCTGGACCATCACACGGTCGCTGCTCTGCTGGTCGCCGTCGTCGCTGTCCTCACCGGGCTTGGCGTCGAACCTGAATCTGGGCCTGCCGCCGTTGTCGTCCCCGTCGCCGGAGGGCGCCTCGGGGGCCTTGGTGACGGTCATGTCGGTGCCCAGTCCGTAGAGGGACTGCAGGACCTGGTCCTGTGCCCTGCCCATGCCGGAGGACACGGCGTTGACGACGATGACGAACGCGATGCCGAGCGCCAGACCGGAGGCGACGACCAGCGACGCCTTTCTGCGGCGGCGCAGTTCGCGGCGGAGATAGGTGAGGAACATGCGCGGGACGCTAGAGGGGCGGGCTGGTAGACCCCCGTGGGTTGTGTGAGAAAACCCCGAGAACGCGAGTGCCGACAGCTCCGAGAACCCGAGAGCTCCGAGAACGCGGGAGCTTCCCCAACGCGGGAGCCCCGGAAACGGCGGAGGCGCCCGGTGACGCGTGCGTCGTGCACGCGGCACCGGGCGCCTCCGGCACCGCCTCGGGGGCGGCGCCACGTCAGGGCCGGGGGGTCATCGCCGTCGGGATCAGACGGCGGAGCCCGCCACCCACTGGTCCCACGGCATGTTCCAGCCGTTGAACCCGTTGTCCGGGGCGACCGTCTTGTCGCCGGTGTTCTGGACGACCACCACGTCGCCGATCATCGAGTTGTCGAAGAACCAGGCGCCCGGCTTGTTCGGGTCCTTCGCACCCTTGGCGTCCTCCAGGCCCACGCAGCCGTGGCTGGTGTTGACGTTGCCGAAGACGCCCTGGCCCCAGTAGTTGCCGTGGATGAAGGTGCCGGAGGTGGTCAGCCGCATGGCGTGCGGCACATCCTTGATGTCGTACTCGCCCTTGCCGTCGCCGTCGGTGAAGCCGACGGTCGAGCCGTCCATCCGGGTCTCCTTGTACTTCTCGGAGATCACCATCTGGCCCTCGTAGGTCTTGTTCTCGGGCGAGCCGGCGGAGATGGGGATGGTGCGGACGGTCTCGCCGTTGCGCGTGACCTTCATCTGCTTGGTCTCGGCGTCGACGATGGAGACCTGGTTGCGGCCGATGTGGAAGGTGACGGTCTTCTGCTGGACGCCGTAGACGTTCGGCGCGCCCTCGACGCCGTCCAGCGCGAGCTTCATGGTGACCGTCGCCCCCTCCTTCCAGTAGTCCTGGGGACGGCAGTCCATCCGGGTGGTGCTGAACCAGTGGCAGGCGACCTCCTGGCCGCTGCTCACCGAGACGTCGACGCCCTGCTGGACGGCCTTCTTGTCGGTGATCTCCTTGTCGAACCTGATCGACACGGGCATGCCGACACCGACGGTGGAGCCGTCCTCCGGGGAGAAGTTGCCTATGAAGCTGTTGGAGGGCGAGACCGTGGTGAAGGTGGCGTTCTCGTGGGAGGCCCGGCCCTTGGAGTCCTCGGCCGTCACCGAGACCTCGTAGGTGGTGGCCCGCTCGAGCTGCGTGGTGGGCTTCCAGGAGGTCTTGTCGCCGGACATCTCGCCCTCGACCGCCTCGCCGTCCTTGGTCTTCACCTCGACCTCGGTCAGCTTGCCCTTCTTGACGGAGACGTGACCCGCGTTGTTGATCGACGCGTTGTCCGTGCCGTCCTTGGGCGTGACGGAGATCTCGGCGACCGACGTCTCCTTCGCGGCCGCCTCGTCGGCCCTCTCCTGGGCGTCCGGACGGGCGGGCTCGTCGCCCCCTCCACAACCGGACAGGACCATCACGCCGCCCAGAAGTGCGGACGCGACCGCCAGACCCCTGCGCCGCCGCCGCTCACCGACCGTCTTCACACGTATCTCCATCATCGCTGGTCACCCGACCCCGTGGGGAGGCCCCCGCCCGTGCCGCGACCCGGTGCGGGCATACACCCCCGTCAGCATTCTCAACGCCAGGACGGGCCGTTCCGGTTCCGTCTCGCGGTGAATTGTGCAATGCGCCACGCCGCGGACCGCCGGAACGGTCCGCGGAGGACCGGAAGACATCGTTCCGTAGGGGTCGCCTTCCCCGCCAGGGGTCAGCCGATGCCGATGCGAACCGTCACGTCCCCGCCTGCGACGGGACCGCCGGTCCGATCGCCGGGGAAGTCCTCCTCGTGCTCGCCATCATCGCCGTACAGGTCGCCGTCGAGCGAATCCAGACCCCCGTCCACGTGCTCCGCGCTCCACGAGGTGTGGGTCAGCTCGATCCCCGGCAGCGCCCCCACCAGGTCGAACGGGTCGACGAGGTAGGCCAGGGCCTCCGCAGTGTCATGCGTCACCACGGCCCCGATCCGCCCCCGCTCGCCGTCCGGCAGGGCGCCGTCCGCGGCGATCCGGTCCTGAGCGGCGCGCCGGAGCGCCTCCGGGTCGTCGACCTCCACGATCAGCTGGACGTCGATACGGACAAAGCGGCTGTTTTCGGTTGCAGTCATGGCAGGGAGAGTACGGTGGTCCGGGCCCTCGGGTTTCCCGCGACCCGCGCCTTTCACTAGCATCAGGTCACACGGTCAATTCGCCAGCGCCACAAGGGGATCGATATCCGTGTCCACGACGCGCCGCTCACTGCTGACCGCCGCTGCCGCGGGTGCCCTGCTGGGTGCCCTCTCCTTCGTCCCGTCCGCCAACGCGACGATGACGCCGGAGGAACCGGAACCGCGGTCCGCCGCCGCCGCTCCCGCCGCCGCGGGCGCGGAGGACGCCTCCGGGGTGCGCACCATGACCACCGTCTCCGACACCACCTCGACGTCGACCACGGTCCACTCCCAGGCCGACGGCACCGAGCTCGCCGACACCGGCGCCTTCGACACGACGCCGTACATCATGGGCGGCACCGCGTTCCTCGGCATCGGGGCGGCGTTCGTGGCGTACTCGGTCCGGCGGGAACGCATGGGGCTGTAGACGGAGAGCCGCTCGGGAGGCGGGCGTGCACTCCCTTGACCGCTTGTGACGGAGACCGCATAGTCCGACGGTGAAGATCACCCCGCGGGCGCGTACGGGCGCCGTCGTCGCCGCAGTCGCGGCGGCCCTGACCCTGGCTCTGATCACCGGCTGCGGCTCCGGCGCCGAGGCCGCCGCATCCGCGCCCGTGGCGCTCTCCGAGAAGGAGCTCACCGAACTCGGTCTCACCGGGCACGACCTCGAGGGCTTCGCCGTCGAGGTCGTGCAGCAGGACGGGTCCGGCACGAAGGACCAGGCGAAGCCCGACAGGTTCTGCGGGCCGCTCGCGCAGGTGTACAAGGGTGGCGCGGTCGGCACCCCGGCCGCCGAGACCGTCCGCGTGGCTCTACGAGATCCTGATCTTGGCGCGGACTTCAAGGAGGCGCTGCGGGTGGACGTCACCTCGGTCAACCTGGCCTCGTACCACGGGCAGGGCGCACAGCGGACGCTGAGGACGGTCGCCGACGCGGTCGAAGCCTGCCACGAGTGGGTCAGCCGTACGGCACGGGACCGGAGCTCGACGGGCTACACCGCCGTGACCCCGCGGAAGGCGGTGGGGGCGAAGGGCGCCGACGAGGCCGTCGCCTTCTCCCTGAGCGGCAAGGGCCCGACCCCGAACTCCCCGACGACCAGCAGCGTCTACTGCCAGGTGGTGCGCCACGGCAACAACGTGGCCGCCTACGTCACCCTCAACATGGGCAAGATGACGGACGGCACGCCCTACGAGCTCGACGCCGCGGTCGTGACGGCCCAGTCGGAGAAGCTGAGCCGAGGCTGACGCGGCCACCGGACCGGCGCCCCGTGAGGACCGGCCCGGTGGCGGGACGTGCCGTCAGCTCAGCGGACCCGTGACCGCCGCGGCCGCGCGGGCGACGCCGCCCTCGCGGACGAAGGCCTCGGCCGCCGCGAGGTCGGGGGCGAGGTAGCGGTCCGGGCCGGGTCCCTCGACACCGGCCGCGCGGGCGGCCTCGACGACGGCCCAGGTGGCGGGCGCGGCGCCCAGCCCCGTGGCCGCGCGGCGCAGCTCCAGCGCGCGGGAGGCGGCGACCAGCTCCACGGCGACGACCCGGGCCAGGTTGTCGACCACGTGCCGCAGCTTGCGCGCCGCGGACCAGCCCATGGAGACGTGGTCCTCCTGCATCGCGCTGGAGGGGATGGAGTCCACCGAGGCGGGGACGGCGAGCCGCTTGAGCTCGCTGACCAGGGCCGCCTGGGTGTACTGGGCGATCATCAGCCCGGAGTCGACGCCGGGGTCGTCGGCGAGGAACGCGGGGAGCCCGTGCGAGCGGGCCTTGTCCAGCAGCCGGTCGGTGCGCCGCTCGGCGATGGAGGCCAGGTCGGCCGCGGCGATCGCGAGGAAGTCGAGGACGTAGGCGACCGGCGCGCCGTGGAAGTTGCCGTTGGACTCGACGCGGCCGTCCGGCAGCACCACCGGGTTGTCCACGGCGGCCGCCAGCTCCCGCCCGGCCACCAGCTCGGCGTGGGTGAGGGTGTCCCGGCCCGCGCCCGCCACCTGCGGCGCGCAGCGCACCGAGTAGGCGTCCTGCACCCGGGGCTCGTCGCCCTGGTGCTGTCCGGTCATCTCCGAGCCGTGCAGCACGGCCAGCATGTTGGCGGCGGAGTCCGCCTGGCCCGGGTGCGGGCGGATGGCGTGCAGCTCGGGCGCCAGGACGCGCTCGGAGCCCAGCAGCGCCTCCAGGGTCATCGCGGCGGTGACGTCCGCGGAGGTGTACAGCAGGCGCAGGTCCGCCAGGGCCATCAGCAGCATGCCGAGCATGCCGTCGGTGCCGTTGAGGAGGGCCAGGCCCTCCTTCTCCTTGAGCTCGACGGGGCGCAGCCCGTGCGCCGTGAGCAGCTCGCGGACGGGGCGGAGCTCGCCGTCGGGGCCCTCGGCCTCGCCCTCGCCCATCAGGGCGAGCGCGCAGTGCGAGAGGGGGGCGAGGTCGCCGGAGCAGCCGAGGGAGCCGTACTCGTGCACCACGGGGGTGATGCCGGCGTTCAGCAGGTCCGCCATGGCCTGGGCGACCTCGGGGCGCACGCCGGTGCGGCCGGAGCAGACGGTCTTGAGCCGCAGGAACATCAGGGCGCGCACCACCTCGCGCTCGACCCGCGGGCCCATGCCGGCCGCGTGCGAGCGGACGATGTTGCGCTGGAGCCGGGTGCGCAGGTCCGGGCCGATGTGCCGGGTGGCCAGCGCGCCGAAGCCGGTGCTCACGCCGTAGACGGGATCGGGCTTGGCGGCGAGGGCGTCGATGACCTCGCGGGACGCGGTCAGTTCGCGCACCGCCTCGTCCGAGAGCTCCACGCGCGCGCCGTGCCGTGCCACGGCGAGCACCTGCTCGGGGGTGAGGCCGGAGGTTCCCACCACCACAGTTTCCGTCGAACCGGTGTGCATATCCATATTCAGGAGCCTAGAGCTTGAATTCGTCAGTGTCATCGGTGGGTTGGACCACACCCGGCGACGCGTCCCCGAGGGGGCGGTCGGCGCCCGGCGGCGGGAGGTCCCGGCCACGCAGCGCGCGCCGTTCCCCGCCGCCCTCCGGCGGGGGTGCGTCGGCCAGCCGCAGGACCGGGTCCTGCGGTCCTTCGACGCCCGCGACCACGGGTCCGGCGGTGCGCCCGGCCTTGGCGCGGTACTGGGCGGCGTCGGCCAGCCGGAACAGCCGCCGCGCCGAGGTGACGGGGCCGACCGGCTCCTCCGTGGTGGCGATCCCGCAGGCCACGCCCTCGCCCGGTTCGAGGTCCCGGGCGCGCCGGCACAGCTCCTCGGCGGCGCGCACCACCTCCTCGGTGGACGGGCCGACCGCGATCAGGCAGAACTCGTCGCCGCCGAGACGGGCGGCCAGCGCGTCCGGCAGCATCGCCCCGCACAGCGAGAGCACCGAGCCGAACCGTTCCAGGAGGCGGTCGCCCGCCGCGTGACCCAGGGTGTCGTTGACCTGCTTGAGCCCGTTGAGGTCGCAGACCACCAGGCTGACCACGGCGCCCTCCCTGCGGTGCCGTTCGATGGCCTCGTCCAGGCGGGCGTCGACGGCGCGGCGGTTGGCGAGGCCGGTCAGGGCGTCGGTGAAGGCGAGGCGCTCGGCCTCCTCCAGGCGCTTCATCTGGGCGAGCCCGGCGGCGACCACGGCGGCCAGGACGGTGGCGAAGTCGGCGTCGGAGCGGCCGAAGACGGGCGCGCCCAGCGGCCGGGCCACGTACAGCTCGCCCCAGGCGCGGCCGTGCAGCACGATCGGCGCGATCACGCAGCAGCCGCGGCCCCGGCGGCGCAGCGCGGCGACCCGCTGGTGGCAGTACCCGGCACGGTCGCCGGGAGACCCCTTCGCCGGGCCGCCGTCGACGGTCTCCACCCAGGCGTCCGGCTCCCCGCCGTTGGCCCAGCGGTCGTGCAGGAACTCGGTGATCTCCGGGAACTGGTGCACCGGGTAGGCCTCGGAGCGGGGGAACTCCTCCTCGTCCGGGGCGCGCTCGCCGACGTTGACCAGGACGCGGAGCCGGCCCATCTCCCGCTCCCACACCGACAGCGCGGCGAAGCTGCCGCCCAGCGCGTGACTCGCGCCCAGGGCGGCGGCCCGCCAGGACTCCCGGGGCGTCCTGGCGGCGGCCATGCCCTGGGCCAGCGTGACGACCGCGCGCAGGCGGTTCTCCTCTGCCATACGTTCAGGCTAGGGATGTTTCGGCACAAACGTGACGTCGGAGAGCGAGCGGCGGTCACTTTCCGTGACCGGGCCGCCCGGCGGACGGGTCAGACCCAGAGCTCGGTGACGCTGACGTCGAGCTTGCCGAGCAGGCGCCGCAGGAGCGGGAGGCTGAGACCGATGACGTTGCCGTGGTCGCCGTCGATCCCCTCGACGAACGGCGCGGACCGCCCGTCCAGGGTGAACGCGCCCGCCACGTGCAGCGGCTCGCCGGTGGCGACGTAGGCGTCGATCTCCTCGTCGGTGGGGTCGCCGAAGCGGACCACGGTGGAGGCGGTGCCGGAGGTGTACCGGCCGGTGGTGGTGTCGTAGACGCAGTGGCCGGTCTGCAGGACGCCCGCGCGGCCCCGCATGGCCTTCCAGCGGGCGGTGGCCTCGGCGGCGTCCGCCGGCTTGCCCAGCGGCTCGCCGTCCAGGTCGAGCACGGAGTCGCAGCCGATCACCAGGGCGCCGGCCGCATCGGGGCGGGCGGCGACCACGGAGGCCTTGGCCTCGGCGAGCGCCAGGGCCAGCTCGGCGGGGGTGGGGGCGGTCACGGCGTCCTCGTCCACGCCGCTGACGATCACCTCGGGGGCGAACCCGGCCTGCCGGAGCAGTCCGAGCCGGGCGGGGGACTGGGACGCCAGGACGAGGCGGCGGGGCCGGCCGGCGGCGTGGCCGGCGGGCCGGTGGTCGATCTGATCGGTCATAGGGGCAGCGTATCGACGCCGAGGACCACCATGGCGAGGATCATCGCGAGGGCCATCAGGACGCCGAGCCGCCGGAGCATGACCTGCGTCCTGCGCAGTTCCTCGGGCGGCCCGGCCTGGGGATCGGGGTCGGACCAGAGCACACCACCGAGCATGCGGCCCCGCCCCGCCCGCCGCCTGAGTACGCGTACTCAGGCCGCCCCCGGTATCCCCCGTCACCCACGTCCCCGCAGGTCACACGGGTTACCGCGGCGGAGTGGCCCGCGTCACGGCTCGGGGCGGGGCAGGGCGGCGCGGCGCGGCACGGGGCGCTCGGGCGGCGGGGCAGGACGCGCGCCGTCGCGGGAGCGGCGTCGCGGGAACGGCGCAGGGGCCGGTGGTCGCCCACCGGCCCCTGCGTGTCGTCCGGCCCCGTCCGCCCCGGGGGTGCGGGTCAGGCGGGCCAGTAGGTGCGGGCCCAGGCGCCCGGGCCCGGCTGCGGGAGCCGACGCGCGGCCAGGGCGGCCGGGTCGGACCAGGCGTCCCGCGTCCCGTCGGTCCCCTCCCCCGGCGCCGCGGCGACGGCCGCGGCGCGGGCTCGGACCACCGCCAGTGCGGCGGCCAGCTCCTCGGGTGTCGGGTTGCCGCGCACGACCTTGATCGTCATAGCCAGGACCCTTCCTAGAGCGGGATGTTGCCGTGCTTCTTCGGCGGAAGTGATTCCCGCTTGGTGCGCAGATGACGCAGCCCGCGGACGATCTGCGAGCGGGTCTGGGACGGTGCGACCACCGCGTCCACGTAACCGTTCTCCGCGGCGATGTACGGGTTCAGCAGGGTGTCCTCGTACTCCTGGATCAGCCGCGCCCGCACCGCCTCGAGATCCTCGCCGTTGGCCTCGGCCTCGGCGAGGGTCCTGCGGTGCAGGATGTTGACCGCGCCCTGCGCGCCCATCACCGCGATCTGCGCCGTCGGCCACGCCAGGTTGAGGTCGGCGCCCAGGTGCTTGGAGCCCATCACGTCGTACGCGCCGCCGAACGCCTTCCGGGTGATCACGGTGATCAGCGGGACGGTGGCCTCCGCGTAGGCGTAGATCAGCTTGGCGCCGCGGCGGATGATGCCGTCGTGCTCCTGGCCGACGCCCGGCAGGAAGCCGGGGACGTCCACGAACGTCAGCACCGGCACGTTGAACGCGTCACACGTCCGGACGAACCGCGCCGCCTTCTCGCTGGCCTTGATGTCCAGGCAGCCTGCGAACTGCATCGGCTGGTTGGCGACCACGCCCACCGGGCGGCCCTCCACGCGGCCGAAGCCGGTGAGGATGTTCGGCGCGAACAGCGGCTGCGTCTCGAAGAACTCCCCGTCGTCCAGGATGTGTTCGAGCACGGTGTGCATGTCGTACGGCTGGTTGGCGCTGTCCGGGATCAGCGTGTCCAGCGCCAGGTCCTCGTCGGTGACCGTGAGGTCGGCCTCCTCCGGGAAGGACGGCGGCTCGCTCAGGTTGTTCGACGGCAGGTACGACAGCAGCTGCTTGACGTACTCGACCGCGTCCTTCTCGTCGCCGGCCATGTGATGGGCCACGCCCGAGAGGGAGTTGTGGGTGTGCGCGCCGCCCAGCTCCTCGAAGCCGACGTCCTCGCCGGTGACCGTCTTGATGACGTCGGGACCGGTGATGAACATGTGCGAGGTCTTGTCGACCATCACGGTGAAGTCGGTGATGGCGGGCGAGTACACGGCGCCGCCCGCGCAGGGGCCGACGACCAGGCTGATCTGCGGGATCACGCCCGAGGCGTGCGTGTTGCGGCGGAAGATCTCGCCGTACGCGCCCAGCGAGGCCACACCCTCCTGGATGCGGGCGCCGCCGGAGTCGTTGATGCCGATGACCGGGCAGCCGGTCTTCAGCGCGAAGTCCATCACCTTGGCGATCTTCTGCCCGTAGACCTCGCCGAGGGCTCCGCCGAAGACGGTGAAGTCCTGGGAGAACACCGCGACCGGACGGCCGTCGACGGTGCCGTAGCCGGTCACCACGCCGTCGCCGTACGGCCGGTTCCGCTCCAGGCCGAAGTTGGTGGATCGGTGCCGGGCGAACTCGTCGAGCTCCACGAACGAGCCGTCGTCCATGAGGAGTTCGATCCGCTCACGGGCGGTCAGCTTGCCCTTGGCGTGCTGCTTCTCCACCGCCTTGCCCGAACCGGCGTGCGTGGCCTGCTCGATGCGGTTCCGGAGATCCGCCAGCTTGCCCGCGGTGGTGTGAATGTCGCCCTGCTGCAGCTCTTCCGGCTCGGCCATCGGGGGTGCGGCTCCCTGCTGGTGGTGTGTGGTGACGTCGGTGTTCGGCGTGGAGTGGGGTGTCGGCGGGAGGATGGTTACTCAGCCGTAGCGTAATGGCGGACCGCCTGTCCGGCAGTGCGGCGTATCCCACACCTACGCTGGGTTGCATGACGCCGCGTGATCGCTCAGAACGCCCTTCCTCCCCCGGCGACGGGGTCCCGGCCGCCGGCCGCTGGTCGGACCTCGGCCGCCCGCCCCTGAACGCCGCCGCGCTGCGGCGGGCGCTGGTGCGGGAGGACTCCGTGTGGACCGCCCTCGACGTCGCGCAGGTCACCGGCTCCACCAACTCCGACCTGGTCGCGGCGGCGCGCGCGGGCCGGGCCGAGGAGGGAGCGGTACTGGTGGCCGAGGAGCAGTCCGCGGCGCGGGGGCGGCTGGACCGGGTGTGGTCGGCGCCCGCCCGCTCGGGGCTCTTCTTCTCCGTGCTGCTGGCCCCCAACGACGTCCCGGTGACCCGCTGGGGATGGCTGCCGCTGCTCACCGGCGTCGCGGTGGCGACCGGGCTGGCCCGCACGGCCGGTCTCGACACGGCCCTGAAGTGGCCCAACGACCTGCTGGTCACGGTCGACGGGCAGGAGCGCAAGGCCGGCGGGATCCTCGCGGAACGGGCCGGCACCGAGGGCGTGGTGGTGGGCGTCGGCCTCAACGTCACGCTCCGTGCGGACGAGCTGCCCGTGCCGACGGCGGGCTCCCTCGCGCTGGCGGGCGCGGAGGTCACCGACCGCGACACGCTGCTGCGCGGCGTCCTGCGCTCCCTGGAGCAGTGGTACACCCGCTGGCGGGTGGTCGGCGGGGACCCCGAGATGAGCGGGCTCCTGGAGACGTACGCGGCGGGCTGCGCGACCCTCGGGCGGCAGGTGCGCGCCCTGCTGCCGGGCGGCGACGACCTGGTGGGCGAGGCCACCGCGCTCGACGGCGACGGCCGCCTCGTCATCACCGCCGCCGACGGCTCCCGCCACCCCGTCTCCGCCGGCGACATCGTCCACCTCCGCCCGGCGTGACGCGCGCCCGCCCACGCGGGGTGGTGAGGGCCTCGGAGCGGTGCGCCCGGGGCACACCACTCCGGCGGTGCGATCGGGGAGTGAGCTGCGGCACACCTGCCGTAGAGTTGAGGCCGGTCCAAACCTGACCTCGGCAGATCGGAAGGGCAACAGGCGTGACCGTCGACGACGCGGGCTCCGGCACCGGCGGACATCCCGGACCGGACGGCGACCCCCGGCCCGGCCCCGGCCGCGCTGCCGACCGCTCCGCCGACGCCTCCCCCGGCCCCCGGCCCGCCGCCGCTGAGGCCGCGGCCGACTCCGGCCCGGGCTCCGGCTCCCGTGACTCCGACGGCTCCGCGGCACACGCCGACGGCGGCTCCGAGGGTGAGGGCGCCGCCGGGTCCACGGACGGCGCCGGCCGGCCCGGCAGAGCCGGCGACGAGCGCCCGTTCTCCGGCTCCGACCACGGCGAGGAACCCACCGCCGCCGACCGCACCGCCGCGCAGAACACCACGGGCACGTCCGACGAGGACCCGCTGGCCCTGCGCCTGGAGTCCCTGATCCTCGGCGCCGAGCGCCGCTACAGCCCCTTCCAGGCGGCCCGCAGCGCGGGCGTCTCCATGGAGCTGGCCTCCCGCTTCTGGCGCGCCATGGGCTTCGCCGACATCGGCCAGGCCAAGGCCCTCACCGAGGCCGACGTGCTCGCCCTGCGCCGCCTGGCCGGTCTCGTCGAGGCGGGCCTGCTCAGCGAGGCCATGGCGGTGCAGGTCGCCCGCTCGACCGGCCAGACCACCGCCCGTCTGGCGGAATGGCAGATCGATTCCTTCCTGGAGGGCCTCACCGAGCCCCCCGAGCCGGGTATGACCCGCACCGAGGTGACCTACCCGCTCATCGAACTGCTCCTGCCCGAGCTGCAGGAGTTCCTCGTCTACGTCTGGCGCCGCCAGCTCGCCGCCGCGACCGGGCGCGTCATCCAGACGGCCGACGACGAGGAGATGGTCGACCGCCGCCTGTGCGTCGCCTTCGCCGACCTGGTCGGCTTCACCCGGCTGACCCGCCGCCTCGAGGAGGAGGAGCTGGGCGAGCTGGTGGAGGCGTTCGAGACCACCGCCGCCGACCTGGTCGCCGCGCACGGCGGCCGGCTGGTGAAGACCCTCGGCGACGAGGTCCTCTACGTCGCCGACGACGCGGGCGTCGCCGCCGACATCGCGCTGCGTCTGATCGAGACCCTCTCCCACGACGAGACCATGCCCGAGCTGCGCGTCGGCATGGCCTTCGGCACCGTCACCACCCGGATGGGCGACGTCTTCGGCACGACGGTGAACCTGGCCTCCCGCCTCACCTCCATAGCCCCGAAGGACGCCGTCCTGGTCGACAGCGAGCTGGCCCAGGAGCTGCGCCGCACCCAGGACGCGCCGGCCGCCGAGGAGCAGGTCAAGGAGGACGAGGAGGAGCGGTACCGGTTCGCCCTGCAGCCCATGTGGCAGCGGCCGGTGCGTGGCCTCGGCGTGGTCGAGCCGTGGCTGCTCACCCGGCGGGGCAACCGCCCCTGACGCCCTGAGATGATCCCCGGCGACAACAGTGCAGTCGTCGAACCAGGAGGTCGTCCACCATGAGCGAGCACCAGGCCCCAGCGGAACGCGCACGGGGCGCGGAGCAGGCGGAGCCGAAGGACGGCGAGCGGTACGGGGAGTTCGTGCGGGTGGTCCGCCACGGGTACGTCGCCGAGCTGGTGCTGGACCGTCCGCGGGCGATGAACGCGGTCTCCACGGACATGGCCCGCTCCCTCACCGCCGCCTGCGACGCGCTGTCGGCGGACCCGGACGCCCGCGTGGTCGTGCTGACCTCCAGTCACGAGCGGGCGTTCTGCGTGGGCGCGGACCTCAAGGAGCGGAACGGCTTCAGCGACGCGCAGCTGCGGCTTCAGCGGCCCGTCAACCGGGCCGCGTACACGGGTGTGCTGGAACTGCCGATGCCGACGATCGCCTCGGTGCACGGCTTCGCCCTGGGCGGCGGCTTCGAGATCGCGCTGTCCTGCGACCTGATCGTCGCGGACCGCACGGCGGTGGTGGGGCTGCCGGAGGTGTCGGTGGGCGTCATCCCCGGCGGCGGCGGCACGCAGCTGCTGCCGCGCCGGGTGGGCGCGGCGCGGGCCGCCGAGCTCATCTTCACCGCGCGGCGGGTGGAGGCGGCCGAGGCCCGTGACCTGGGCCTGGTCGACCTGCTCGTGGAGGAGGGCACGGACCGCGAGGAGTCCCTGGCCCTCGCCGCACGGATCGCCGCGAACTCCCCCGTGGGCCTGCGCGCCGCCAAGCGGGCGATGCGGCTCGGCTGGGGCAAGGACCTCCCCTCCGGCCTCGACCTCGAGGACAACGCGTGGCGCACGGTGGCGTTCTCCGGCGACCGCGCCGAGGGAGTCGCCGCGTTCAACGAGAAGCGCCGCCCGAACTGGCCGGGCGAGTAGACCGCGGGCCGGGCCGGGCCACGACGGCACGGCCCTGCCCTGCCCCGCCCGGCACGGCACGGCTGAACGGCGCGCGAGGGCGACGTCTGGTGGTGCCGGTGCGGCTGCCCGGGCACACCGCGCCGGCGTCCGCCGCCTCGACGGCGGGTCGGGGCACGATGGGGCGAGGCATGACCCGGCTCGACGGCGGGTGGGTGCACGGTGGGGCGACGCTCGAGCGCCCGGTTCGGCGGGCGCGGCCCCGGACGATGTGTCACTCCGGTGCGAGGGCGGGGGTCGACTTCCGCTGCGCTGCGGCTCGACGGGGAGCGGGTCCGCGGTGGAGCGGCCCGCGCCCGGCTCGACCGCGGGTCAAGTGGCGGTGGAGCGGCGCTTGTCCCCTCTCGACGGCGAGTCGGGCCGCGGTCGAAGGAGGCTCGCATGCCTCGACGGCGGCTCGGGCCACAACGGAGCGGGGACTGACCCGCCTCGACAGCAGATCGAGGCGCGGTGGAGGAAGCCTGCTCCCGCCACTGGCAGGTCGGCTCGTGGTGGAGCGGGACTCGCACCGCCCCGACAGAGCGGTCGGCCCGCGGTCGAAGGGGGCTCGTACGCCTCGACGGCGGGTCGGGCCTGGGTGCAGCGGGGCTCGCGCCGAGTCGACGGCGGCTCGGGCCGCGACGGAGCGGGGGCTGACCCGCCTCGGCGGCGGGTCGCGGCGCGGTGGAGGGGTGGGCGGGGCGCCCCCGTGGCCGGCCACGTGAACGGCACGCGGGTGTCGCTCCGAACGGGGCGCCGCCGGCCGGCGGCTGGGGCGGCGCCGGCCGGGTGGACCGGTGGCGCCGCCCCGCGCGCGTCGGCGGTGCCCCGCCCGGCCCCCGTCGTGCGGCGGGGTCAGCCCGCGACGGCCGGGGCCGGGTCGGACGGCGCCGCCGGCGGCTGCTCGGCCCCGGAGCCGGAGGCGGCGTCGGGGCCGGCGGCCCGCGGCCGTCCCGGCGAGGACAGGAAGAGCAGGATCAGCACCAGCACCGCCGCGAGGACCGCGAACGCCTTCACCCCCACCAGCGCGAACGCCGCCGCGCCGAGGACTCCGTGCACCACGGCCACCGTCACCAGCACGCCCGTACCGAACCGTCCCGGCGCGCGGTTCCGGACCGTGGAGACCACGACCAGCACGCCGCACCCCACGAAGAAGAGGGCGAACAGCACCGCCCCCACGCGCGACGACCGCGCCACCATGTCCGGGTCGAGGCCCGCCAGCGACATCTGCTGGTTCTGCACCATCATGGCCAAGAACCAGTTGAGCCACGCCACCCCGGCCGCCTCGGCGAACATCGCCACCGCCAGGACGAAGCCCACCGTCCTGCGCACCACCGGCCCCACCCACTTCCGCTGATTCCGCCGTGCCCTGGGGCTGGAAGAGCCCTCCGCAAGGCTCCCATTGGCCCGCCCGGCGTATTACCCGGGGTACTTCCCAAGGTGGCGTGAACGTTACTCACGGGTAAGAGAAGCGACAAGAGTTCCGGCGACCGCAAAGATTCCACGAGGTGTTCGTAGGGACCCGACAAAGAAACACGGCCCGCGGCGGCGTGGCTTTACAGAGACCTGGGCCACATCGCCGGGCTAGGGTTTCCGGGGGGAGTCCCGCACCGCCCGGTGCTACAAGGGATTTCACGGTTCGGCACCCGCCGCCAGGCCCTCGCTTCACACTCCGTGTGGGCAAGCTCACCACTGTGTACGGGTCGTAGTGACGTGTCGGCAGTCCCTAAACTCGGCTTGTTTCAAGGAGGGAGCCTCAATCGTGCGCAAGGTGCTCATCGCCAACCGTGGCGAAATCGCAGTCCGCGTCGCCCGGGCGTGCCGGGATGCCGGTATCGCGAGCGTGGCCGTATATGCCGACCCCGACCGGGACGCTCTGCATGTGCGGGTCGCGGACGAGGCGTTCGCCCTCGGCGGTGACACCCCGGCAACCAGCTACCTGGACATCGCCAAGGTGCTCAAGGCCGCCGCGGACTCCGGTGCGGACGCGATCCACCCCGGCTACGGCTTCCTGTCCGAGAACGCGGAGTTCGCGCAGGCGGTGATCGACGCCGGGCTGAACTGGATCGGTCCGCCGCCGCAGGCCATCCGTGACCTCGGCGACAAGGTGGCCGCCCGTCACATCGCGCAGCGCGCGGGCGCCCCGCTGGTCGCCGGCACCCCGGACCCGGTGTCCGGCGCCGACGAGGTGGTGGCGTTCGCCAAGGAGCACGGCCTGCCCATCGCCATCAAGGCGGCCTTCGGCGGCGGCGGCCGCGGCCTGAAGGTCGCCCGCACCCTCGAAGAGGTGCCGGAGCTCTACGACTCCGCCGTCCGTGAGGCCGTCGCGGCGTTCGGCCGGGGCGAGTGCTTCGTCGAGCGCTACCTGGACAAGCCGCGTCACGTCGAGACCCAGTGCCTCGCCGACAAGCACGGCAACGTGGTCGTGGTCTCCACCCGTGACTGCTCCCTGCAGCGCCGCCACCAGAAGCTGGTCGAGGAGGCCCCCGCGCCGTTCCTCTCCGAGGCGCAGGTCGAGGAGCTGTACGCGGCGTCCAAGGCCATCCTCAAGGAGGCCGGCTACGTCGGCGCGGGCACCGTCGAGTTCCTGGTCGGCGCGGACGGCACCATCTCCTTCCTCGAGGTCAACACCCGTCTCCAGGTGGAGCACCCGGTGACCGAGGAGGTCGCCGGCATCGACCTGGTGCGCGAGATGTTCCGCATCGCCGACGGCGAGGAGCTCGGCTACGGCGACCCCGAACTGCGGGGCCACTCCTTCGAGTTCCGCATCAACGGCGAGGACCCGGGCCGCGGCTTCCTGCCCGCGCCGGGCACCGTCACCGTCTTCGAGGCGCCGTCCGGTCCGGGTGTCCGCCTGGACGCGGGCGTCGAGTCCGGCAGCGTCATCGGCCCGGCCTGGGACTCCCTGCTCGCGAAGCTGATCGTCACCGGCCGCACCCGCAAGGAGGCCCTGCAGCGGGCCGCGCGGGCCCTGGACGAGTTCAAGGTCGAGGGCATGGCCACCGCCATCCCGTTCCACCGAGCGGTGGTCCGCGACCCGGCGTTCGCCCCGGAGCTCACCGGCTCCGAGGACCCGTTCACCATCTACACCCGGTGGATCGAGAGCGAGTTCGTCAACGAGATCCCGCCGTTCGCGGCCCCGGCCGACGCCGAGGGCGACGACGAGGGGGACCGCGAGACGGTCGTGGTCGAGGTCGGCGGCAAGCGGCTGGAGGTCTCGCTGCCCTCCTCGCTCGGCATGTCCCTGGCCCGCACGGGGCTGGCCGCGGGCGCCAAGCCGAAGCGGCGCGCCGCGAAGAAGTCCGGGCCGGCCGCGTCCGGCGACACCCTCGCCTCTCCCATGCAGGGCACGATCGTCAAGGTCGCGGTCGAGGAGGGCCAGGAGGTCAAGGAGGGCGACCTGATCGTCGTCCTGGAGGCCATGAAGATGGAGCAGCCGCTGAACGCGCACCGGTCCGGCACGGTGAAGGGGCTCTCCGCGGAGATCGGCGCCTCCATCAGCTCCGGCGCCGCCATCTGCGAAATCAAGGACTGACCCCACCGGGGACCCCGTCCACCCCGCCGCCCGCGCCCCCACCGGCGCGGGCGGCGTCGCATTCCGGCCCACGCCGTCCCCGCAGTCACGACCGACCCGCCGCACACGCCTGCGGGCGGCTCCGCCTCCGGGCGCCCGTGCCGTCCTGTCCCTGCGGGGGCCGCGCCTTCCACCCCCTGCGGGCGGCTGGGCCGCCCAGGGGGGGCGATGGGGGTACCCCCTGGACGAAGTCCTTGGGGGAGGCGGGCGCAGGGCGGCGCCTCCGCGGCGGGCGGCTCGCTCCACCATGCGCAGGCCGACCCTGCCGTACGCACGGGATCCGTACCGCAGCGCGGCACAGGGTTGAGCCCCGGTGGGCAGCGCCGCTTGTTCCCCCGACCCGCCCCCTCTCAGGAGGGAACTGAGGTTCCGGGTGCGAGCCGACTCGTGAGGACGTGAGGCCCTGCGCCCACCCGTGCCGCCCAGCGGCACGATTGCCCGCAGGGGCGCAGGGGGTGGAACCGGCACCGTCCCTCAGGGCGAGGCTGCACAAGTGCCCGCAGGGGTGATGGGGGTGCAACCGGCGCCGTCGCCCCAGGGCGGGGCGGGGTGACGCGGCGTTCGGGCCGGCTCCGCACTCGGGCCGGGCCCCGCTGAAGGGAGCCCCTGCTCCGTGAAAGGGAAGTCCCTTCAGAGGGGCGGGGTCAGCGGCGGCGCATGTCGGCGACGCGGGCCGCGGTCCGCTCCTGCTGGGCGCCCTCCCCGAGGACGGACGCGGCGCGAAGCTGCGGCCCCCCGGGCGCGTGCCCCCGCCGCGGCCCCGGCAGCGGCACGTCCCGCCGCTGACGCCCGCTCCCCGGCGGCTCCGCCCGCTCCGACCCCGGCGTCCCGGCCACCGCGATCTGCACCCCCTGGTCGGCCAGCGCCTGCAACTCCGTCGCGGAGCGCTCGTCGTGACCCGGCGGCTCGTCCGTCACCAGACGGGTGATCAGCTCCGTCGGAACCGTCTGGAACATCGTGTCGGTGCCCAGCTTGGAGTGGTCCGCCAGGACCACCACCTCGGAGGCGGCCTGCACCAGCGCACGGTCGACGGACGCGGAGAGCATGTTGGAGGTGGACAGGCCCCGCTCGGCGGTCAGGCCGCTGCCCGACAGGAAGGCCTTGGAGACCCGCAGCCCTTGCAGGGACTGCTCCGCCCCGCTGCCCACCAGCGCGTAGTTGGAGCCCCGCAGGGTGCCGCCGGTCATCACGACCTCCACCCGGTTGGCATGGGCGAGCGCCTGTGCCACCAGGAGGGAGTTGGTGACCACCGTCAGACCCGGCACCCGCGCGAGCCGGCGGGCCAGCTCCTGCGTGGTGGTGCCCGCCCCGACCACGATGGCCTCGCCCTCCTCGACGAAGCCCGCGGCGAGGTCGGCGATGGCGGTCTTCTCGGCGGTGGCGAGATGGGATTTCTGCGGGAAGCCCGACTCCCGCGTGAACCCGCCGGGCAGTACCGCACCGCCGTGACGGCGGTCGAGGAGTCCTTCTGCCTCCAGCGCGCGCACGTCCCGCCGCACGGTCACTTCGGAGGTCTGGACGACGCGGGCGAGCTCACGGAGCGACACCGCTCCGTTGGCGCGCACCATTTCGAGGATCAATTGACGACGTTCTGCAGCGAACACGAAACTGACAGTAACCCCAACGACCGCCGGGTTTCAGCAGTTTGCGGCGAATTGCAGAAGATGTACGCACTCGAGGGTCCAGGGTGGTATAAGGCGTCGCGCGGGGGACTATGCCACACGCATGGGCGGCGACGGACCGTGATCGGCGAAGTCGGCCGGCTCCGCACGGGCCCGGAAACGCCAAGCGCCGGCCCCGAGTTGGGGCCGGCGCCGCGGTGGAGAAGGGGGCGTCAGGACTTGCGGGTGTGCAGCTGACGCGCCACCTCGGCGATGGAGCCGGACAGCGAGGGATACACCGTGAACGCGTTTGCGATCTGCTCCACGGTCAGGTTGTTGTCCACCGCGATGGAGATCGGGTGGATGAGCTCGGAGGCGCGCGGGGCGACCACCACGCCGCCGACCACGATCCCGGTGCCGGGCCGCGCGAAGATCTTCACGAAGCCGTCCCGGATGCCCTGCATCTTGGCGCGCGGATTGCGCAGCAGCGGCAGCTTCACCACCCGGGCGTCGATCTTGCCGGCGTCCACGTCGGCCTGGGTGTAGCCGACGGTGGCGATCTCCGGGTCGGTGAAGACGTTGGAGGAGACGGCCTTCAGGTTGAGCGGGGCCACCGCGTCGCCCAGGAAGTGGTACATCGCGATCCGGCCCTGCATGGCCGCCACCGAGGCCAGCGCGAAGACGCCGGTGACGTCGCCGGCCGCGTAGACGCCGGGCGCGGTGGTCCGGGAGACCTTGTCGGTCCAGATGTGGCCGGAGTCCTTCAGCCGGACTCCGGACTCCTCCAGGCCCATGTCGTGGGTGTTGGGGATCGCGCCGACCGCCATCAGACAGTGCGTGCCGCTGATGACCCGGCCGTCGGAGAGGGTGACCTCGACCCGGTCACCCACCCGCTTGGCGGACGCGGCGCGCGAGCGGGACATCACGTTCATGCCGCGTCGGCGGAACACGTCCTCCAGCACCGCGGCGGCGTCCGGGTCCTCGCCCGGCAGCACCCGGTCGCGGCTGGACACCAGCGTGACGCGGGAGCCCAGCGCCTGGTACGCGCCGGCGAACTCGGCGCCGGTGACGCCGGAGCCGACCACGATGAGCTCCTCGGGGAGCTCGTCGAGGTCGTACACCTGGGTCCAGTTCAGGATCCGCTCGCCGTCGGGCCGAGCGTCGGGCACCTCACGGGGATGGCCGCCGGTGGCGATCAGTACGGCGTCCGCGGTGAGCGTCTCCTCGCTGCCGTCCACCGCCCGCACGACCACCTTGCGCGAGCCGTCGGCGGCCTGCAGGCCCTCCAGGCGGCCGCGGCCCCGCAGCACCCGGGCGCCCGCCCGGGTGACGGAGGCGGTGATGTCGTGCGACTGGGCCAGCGCCAGCCGCTTCACACGGCGGTTCACCTTGCCCAGGTCCACGCCCACGACGCGGGCGGGAGAGTCTATGTGCGGGGTGTCGTCGGCGACGATGATCCCCAGCTCCTCGTACGACGAGTCGAAGGTGGTCATCACCTCGGCCGTCGCGATGAGCGTCTTCGACGGCACGCAGTCGGTCAGCACCGACGCACCGCCCAGACCGTCCGCGTCGACGACGGTCACCTCCGCGCCGAGCTGCGCGGCGACCAGGGCCGCCTCGTATCCGCCGGGCCCGCCACCAATGATCACGATCCGAGTCACGTGCCCCATTGTCCCGCACCCTTCAAGATCACACCGCCCGGGGTCCGCCGACGCCGCCTCATGGGGGCGCCGGGGCCGCTGTGCGAGGACGGAAACGACACGGCAACGATCGGGCCGCGAACCCTCTCGGATCTACGCGCGTAGGGGTAGAAGGGATAGGGTCTGGCGGGTGAACGCTTCTCTTCTTCGGGACGACCCCTACGCGGCCGCCACGGCGGCGGCCGACCGCCTCCGGCAGCTCACGGGCGCCGAGACCCACGACGTCGCCCTGGTGCTGGGTTCGGGCTGGGCCCCGGCCGTCGACGCCCTCGGCACTCCGGAGACCGATCTGGAGGTCACCGAGCTCCCCGGCTTCCCGCCCCCGGCGGTCGAAGGCCACGGCGGGCGCGTCCGGTCGTACCTGCTCGGCGACCGCCGGGTCCTGGTCTTCCTCGGCCGCACCCACTACTACGAGGGCCGCGGCGTCGCCTCCGTGGTCCACGGCGTGCGCACCGCGGCCGCCGCGGGCTGCCGCACGGTGGTGCTCACCAACGGCTGCGGCGGCCTGCGCGAGGGCATGCGTCCCGGCCAGCCGGTGCTGATCTCCGACCACATCAACCTGACGGCCACCTCCCCGATCGTCGGCGCGAACTTCGTGGACCTCACCGACCTGTACTCCACGCGCCTGCGCGAGCTGTGCCGTGAGGTCGACCCGAGCCTGGAGGAAGGCGTCTACGCGCAGTTCCCCGGCCCGCACTACGAGACGCCCGCCGAGATCCGGATGGCCCGCGCGATCGGCGCGGACCTGGTCGGCATGTCCACCACCCTCGAGGCGATCGCGGCCCGCGAGGCCGGCGCCGACGTGCTGGGCGTCTCCCTGGTCACCAACCTGGCGGCCGGCATGACCGGCGAGCCGCTCAACCACGAGGAGGTCCTGCAGGCCGGCCGCGACAGCGCCACCCGCATGGGCGAGCTCCTCGCCCGGTTGCTGCCGCGACTCTGACCGCGCCGCGCCCCGCGCGCGCCGGGGCGGGCCCCCACGAGGGTGCGGCTCCGCCCCGGCGGACTTCCCGTCCCGGGGAGGCCGGCCCCCGGCAGGACGACCCGCCCCGGGCAGGCCGGGTTCACGGACCGGGAGCGGAATCCCCGTGCGGGGGAACCCGCCCCACCGCGAACCGAACACCGAACCGGAGGACGTACCCACCGTGCAGGACACCCTGATCGCCCGGGCGCAGGCCTGGCTCGCCGAAGACCCGGATCCGGACACCCGGGCGGAACTGAGCGCCCTGATCGAGGCGGGCGACGAGGCCGCGCTCGCCGAGCGTTTCGCCGGCACGCTCCAGTTCGGCACCGCCGGCCTGCGCGGCGAACTGGGCGCGGGCCCGATGCGGATGAACCGCTCGGTGGTGATCCGCGCGGCCGCCGGCCTGGCCGCCCACCTGCGCGCCCGCGGCCAGGGCGACGGGCTGGTCGTCGTCGGCTACGACGCCCGGTACAAGTCCGCCGACTTCGCGCGGGACACCGCCGCCGTGATGACCGGCGCGGGACTGCGCGCCGCCGTGCTCCCCCGGCCGCTGCCGACGCCGGTGCTGGCGTTCGCGATCCGGCACCTGGGTGCGGTGGCCGGCGTCGAGGTCACCGCCAGCCACAACCCGCCGCGGGACAACGGCTACAAGGTGTACCTGGGCGACGGTTCGCAGATCGTCCCGCCGGCCGACGCTGAGATCGCCGCCGAGATCGCGGCGGTGGCCTCGCTGCACGACGTGCCACGGCCGGAGTCCGGCTGGGAGATCCTGGACGACTCCGTCCTGGACGCCTACCTGGCGCGCACCGACGCGGTGCTCGCGCCGGGCTCCGCGCGGACCGCCCGGACCGTCTACACGGCGATGCACGGCGTCGGCAAGGACGTGGTGCTGGCGGCCTTCGCCCGCGCCGGGTTCCCCGAGCCGGTGCTGGTCGCCGAGCAGGCGGAGCCCGACCCGGCCTTCCCGACCGTGGCCTTCCCCAACCCGGAGGAGCCGGGGGCGATGGACCTCGCCTTCGCCACCGCGCGCAAGGCCGTCCCGGCCCCCGACCTGGTGATCGCCAACGACCCGGACGCCGACCGGTGCGCGGTCGCGGTGCCGGACGGCTCCGGCGACTGGCGGATGCTGCGGGGCGACGAGGTGGGCGCGCTGCTCGCCGCGCACCTGGTGTCCCGGGGCGCGCGCGGCACCTTCGCCGAGTCGATCGTGTCGTCCTCGCTGCTCGGCCGGATCGCCGGGGCGGCGGGCCTCGGGTACGAGGAGACGCTCACCGGCTTCAAGTGGATCTCCCGCGTGGAGGGCCTGCGCTACGGCTACGAGGAGGCCCTCGGCTACTGCGTCGACCCGGACGGCGTGCGGGACAAGGACGGCGTCACCGCCGCGCTGGCGATCACCGAGCTGGCGTCCGGGCTCAAGGAGCAGGGGCGCACCCTGCTCGACCTGCTCGACGACCTCGCCGTGGAGCACGGTCTGCACGCGACCGACCAGCTGTCGGTGCGGGTCGCGGACCTGTCCGTCATCTCCGACGCGATGCGGCGGCTGCGGGAGAACCCGCCCACCCGCCTGGCCGGCCTCGCGGTCACCAGGGCCGAGGACCTGTCCGAGGGCACGCAGACGCTGCCGCCGACCGACGGGCTGCGCTACACGCTGGACGGCGCGCGGGTGATCGTGCGGCCGAGCGGCACGGAGCCGAAGCTGAAGTGCTACCTGGAGGCCGTGGTCCCGGTCGCGGACCACGCCGGCCTCCCCGCCGCCCGCGCCCGCGCCGCCGAAACCCTGACCGCCCTCCGCACCGACCTGGCCGACGCCGCCGGCCTCTGATCCCCCGAGTGGGGTGAGCCCCGGTTTCACTGCTGGAGCAG